>JAIKYN010000084.1 GCA_024683155.1 Lachnospiraceae bacterium
CATCATTCATAACGTCAATGAAGGCCACGGTGACCTGACCGCCCGTATCAAGATCAAAAGCCGTACCGAACTGCAGACCATCAGTGACGGTATCAACGAGTTTATCGAGACCTTACAGAATGTCATCCGTGAAGTGAAGGATGGCATTACCGTACTGGAAGATTCTTCCATGGGCATTACCGCACAGATCGAGAAAGCCAGTGACAATGTGACCAACAGCTCCGCAGCACTGGAAGAACTCAGCGCAAGTATGGATACCGTAGCTTCTACCGCAGGTCAGATCAATGACAAACTGGAGGAAGTGAAGGGTGCAACCGAAGAGATCCGTCTGGAAGCAGCAGACGGTGCCAATACGGCTTTCCGCATCAAAGAGGAAGCCGACGAGATCAAGAAAGATGCTCTTTCCAAGAAGGAGAGCACCGGAACCAGGATCGATGACCTTAGTAAGGTGCTGGAGTCTTCCGTAAAGGAAAGCGAGAAGGTAAGCCAGATCTCCGAACTGACCAATGAGATCTTAAGCATTGCCTCCCAGACCAATCTGCTGGCCCTGAATGCGTCCATTGAGGCAGCAAGAGCCGGTGATGCAGGAAGAGGCTTTGCGGTAGTTGCAGAAGAGATCAGCTCTCTGGCCGATAACAGCCGTCAGACCGCCGGAAATATTCAGGTGATCAGTAATGAAGTGACTGCAGCGGTGAAGGATCTGTCCGAGAATGCTATGCAGGTGATCCGTTTTATCAACGAGACCGTGCTGAAGGATTACGATGCCTTTGTGGAAACCGGTGCAAAATATGAAAATACGGCAGGGATCATGGATGACATCCTGGAGAAGTTTACACAGAAAGCCGATCATCTTAACGGGATCATGGATCAGATGGCAGATTCCGTTACCTCCATTACCAATTCCGTACAGGAGAGCACCAGTGCCATCGGCCAGTCTGCAGGCCATTCTTCCGAGATCGTAGATGAGATCCAGGAGATTGAAGAAGCCATGAACGAAAACAGCCAGGTAACCGAACGACTTTCTTCCGCTACCATGCGTTTTGAGCTTCTGTAAGAAGGATCCTTAAACCACAGGTCCAATGACATACAATTTTGGTTTGTATTATAATCAGGGCATATCCCCAAAAGGATATGCCCTGTTCGTTAATGGGAGAGGAAACTTATTTGGATGGGATATCTGTGAATATTTATAAAGGTATAGGATCAAAACGTTGTTAAAGAATTTTTTTCATCCCGAACAGGAGGGAAAGGTGAAACCGGACCTTCTGGAACAGCTGGGGATAGATGTAAATGCATTTGATATGGAAGCGGTGGGAAGAGCATCCGTACGGAAAGTATGCGGAAATCTGCCGCCGGAATTATATGGAAATGTAGATTATTCCTATCTGGAAGAATCCGATGAGAAGGAACGTCTGCGCTTTGAAGAAGCGGTGCGAAATGCCAATGAAGCAAAGATCCAAAGGGAACTGATGATACCGCCGCAGCATCCTGAAAACGGACAGTAGAAGGGTGAAAACCCCGGAAATTAAAAGAAGCAGGTGCGGATCCGTGACCCGCTACCTGCTCTGTATTAAACTCCCTACAAGTATCCTACTACACCAATGGTCACAGAACGGTCACACTGAAATATCATATTTTGAAAATATTTTGTTTTAACATATTGATTAAATGATTTTGGTGTGTAATAATACTACTAAGTTCTTTGAACAGAATTTGGTGAATCGATTGAAATCGATTTATCTCCCCCCTCTACGAGAAGGAAGCTAACGACGGGCTTCCTTCTTTTTTTGCCGATATCTGCCTGATCATCAACATGTGTTGCGGTGCTCGGGTTATCTTATATGAGCTTTACAGTATATGCGGGGATGTAAGATTGAGTGAGCTGTGGTTCCGTGATATCCTATAGGAATACGAGAAAAGACATAGGAACAGGTATTATTTGATGTTAAAGAATTTACGACGAATGATCAGCTATTACAGACCTTATATGGGAACATTTCTGCTGGATATGTTCTTTGCCCTTCTGGCATCCGGGACAGCCCTTGTGATCCCGCTGGCAGTGCGTTATATTACGTCCAACTTG
>JAIKYN010000113.1 GCA_024683155.1 Lachnospiraceae bacterium
ACGGATACGGATCGCGAGAGGATCCGCGCTCTGTTAAATCACGAGGAAACACCGGAACGTATCAATCGGGTCAGTATTGGGATCCGTAATGTGGACCAGAGACTGAAGATGCTTTATGACGATCGCTGCGGTCTTACCATTCAGGCAGATGCAGATGGCCATACGGTCAGTGTGCTGACGCTGCGAAAGGAGGGGTCGGAAGCATGGAATTCATAAAAAAAGCCGGGAAAAAACTGGATGAACTGTCGGATCGGCATATCCTGTTGTTGCAGATCGGCATGATCGCAACAGCGGCCCTTCTGGGGCTGATCCTGGTGATCGTATCTTCCGGACGGCTTTCCGCAGAAAAGGTACAGGAAGAAAAGAGAATTTCTCTTACGGTGACCACTACGTTTACGGGAGAAGACGGCAATTCTCAGAATTTCCAGGAGGCCCTTTCGGCCTTTCAGGAAGACCATGATTATGTCATTAAGGATCTGTCCTCCATATCCGATGAAACCTTTAAAACAAGGGTATTACAGGACTTTGCCACAGGCTCCGAGCCCGATGTCCTGTTTTTCTTTACCGGAGCCGACGCCAACAGTTTTATCCGGGCGGGAAAAGTTGTCAGCCTGGAGGAGATCCGCAGTGTATATCCGGAGTTTGCATCCAATATGCAGGAGGAAAGGATCCCCCATGCACTGACCGACGACAAGGCTTATGCGGTGCCGCTCATCGGCTACTGGGAAGCATTGTATGTGAATACCCGCATCCTGGACATTGCGGGAGTGGATATGCCCGGGAAGGACTACACCATGGAGGAATTCGCTGAAGATTGCAGGAAGATCAAGGCAGCAGGCTTTCTTCCTATTGCGGGAGCGCTGGGGGATATTCCGCATTACTGGTGGGAATATGCCGTATTTAACCGTACCGGAGCAGCGGATCATCTGACGGTTCCTGCTTCTGCCAGCGATCGCATCGGACAGAACTGGGTAAAAGGTCTGCGGGATCTGAAGGATCTGTACGAAGGGGAGTTGTTTGCCGGGAACACCTTAAATACCACGGATGATGAATCTTTTGATAACTTTACCAGTGGCAGAGCGGCCTTTTTACTGGACGGCTCCTGGAAGCTGGGCAGCATTGAACTGGCTCTTTCCCAGGAATACGGGGATAAGGCAGAGGATAAACTGAAGGATTTCAGTGTGACCTATGTACCCGGAACCGGGAAGCGTTCCGCGGATGAGATGATCGGTGGCGTATCCATGGGGTATTACATCTCCAGGAAAGCCTGGGATGATCCGGAGAAACGGGAGGCTGCAGTTGCCTTCGTTTCTTATATGACCTCCGATCCCATCGTTCGAAAGTTTGCCCGGTACAATATGACAGCTCTGAAAAATACCAGGGGAGAGGAAATGCAGACTCTGAACGGTCTGGAGCAGGCAGCGGCAGATATGGTGGCCGGGGCCAAAAGCTTTACACCTGCCGTACAGGATCTGTTCCAGGGACAATGCAGAGAGCCTATTTTTGATGGTATGCCCCGGATCCTTACAGGGAAGGTAACTCCTTACGAAGCGGTAAAGAAAAGTCTGGAATTATACAATCTTAAGAATTAACGCGGCGGTTTCTTAACAACCGGATGAAACAATAGTTTGGAAAGGTCATGCAGAAATGTACAGAGTGGCAATAGTAGACGATGAACCCATCATAACCGACGGACTGGCAAGAGGCGTAGCCTGGGAAAAATGGGACTGTACGGTATGCGGCACCGCTTTTGACGGCAGGGAGGGGATCCGGCTGGTAAATGAGAAAAAACCGGATATTCTCATCACCGATATCAGTATGCCCGGAGTAAACGGTCTGATGATGATCGCTGCATTAAAAAGCGAGCATCCCGACATGCAGATCACCATTCTTACCGGATACCGGGAATTCGATTATGCCCAGGAGGCCATACGTCTGGGAGTTTCCCGTTTTCTTTTAAAGCCATCCCGCATGAGCGAGTTGGAGGAAGCCATCGGTTTTATGACGGAAGAACTGCGAAGATCAGGGATCTCTCCGGATAAAGAACGGGAAGAAGAAGGAGATATCCTTTACGATACCGCAGCCGGAAGCTTCATTGTAAACAATGCCATGACCTATATCAAAGAGCATTATGCGGAACGGTTACGTCTGGGAGATGTGGCAGAGCAGATCTTTGTCAGCCAGTGGCACTTAAGCAAGCTTCTCAACAAACACACCGGCCAGAATTTCTCGGAGATCTTAAACGGGATCCGCATTGCCAAAGCCAGGGAACTGATGATGAATCCCGCACTTCGGATCAGCGATATTGCAGAGATGGTAGGCTTTCTGGACGTGGCACACTTCTCCAGAGTCTTTAAGAAGATGGAGGGTGTATCGGCCAATGAATACCGTAACCTGCATTGCGGCAAGGGCTGATAACGCTTATAATGGGGATACATTCAGGACAATGAACAACACGGGGGTTAGAATTATGGGATCATACGAAGACGTATCCAATAAGTTGCAGCGCTTCCATCAGGAGCAGCTGCTTCGTTATTATGAGGAACTGGATGAGGCTGCCGGGGAAGGACTGCTGCAGCAGATCCGGCAGACGGATTTTTCCATCCTGGATAATATGGGGGGAGAAGGCTCCGTGAAGCGGGGAGAGATCACTCCCTTAAAGGCCATGACGTTGGATGAGATCCGGGAAAAGGAAGGTTCCTATCGGGAAGAGGGACTGCAGGCCATCCGCAGAGGAGAAGTCGGTGCGGTGCTGCTGGCAGGCGGTATGGGAACCCGCCTGGGAAGTGACGATCCCAAGGGCATGTACAACATCGGATTGACGAAGGAAGTATATATTTTTCAGCGGATCATTGAGAATCTGCTGGATGTAGTAAAAGAATCGGGCACATGGATCCATCTGTTTGTGATGACCAGTGACAAGAACCATGTATCTACCACAAGATTCCTTAAGGAACATGACTATTTCGGCTATCAGGAGGATAAGATCCATTTCTTCATGCAGGAAATGGCACCTGCAACCGACCGTGAGGGCCGTATTTATCTGGAAGAGAAGGACAGACTTGCCACTTCTCCCAACGGCAACGGAGGCTGGTTCGTATCCATGGACCGCACCGGGATGCTGGATATTGTGAAAAAAGAGGGCATTCAGTGGTTAAACTGCTTTGCAGTGGACAATGTGCTGCAGCGGATCGCCGATCCGGTATTTGTCGGTGCGACCATAGAAAGCGGCGCCGCAGTAGGAGCCAAGGTAGTCCGGAAGAATGCACCGGATGAAAAGGTGGGGGTTATGTGTCTGGAAGACGGCAAGCCGTCCATCGTGGAATATTATGAACTGACCGATGAGATGCGGGATGCACGGGGAGAAGACGGGGAAAGACTGTACAACTTCGGCGTGATCCTGAACTACCTATTTAGGGTAGACGGACTGTATCGCATCATGTCCGAGAAGATGCCCCTTCACAAGGTGGAGAAGAAGATCCCCTATATCAATGAAGCAGGGGAGAAGATCAGCCCGGAAGCGCCCAACGGATATAAATACGAGACGCTGATCCTGGATATGATCCATGAGATGGGTTCCTGTCTTCCCTACGAAGTGGTCCGTGAGAAGGAATTTGCACCCATTAAAAATAAGACCGGCGTAGATTCCGTGGAAAGTGCACGGGAGCTTTGCAAGAAGAACGGCATTTCCCTGTAGACACCACTGCCTGAAAAAGAAGGGCATTTCGCTGGATTACACAGTTGCCGGAGAAGCATACCGGTATCATGAATCCGGATAAACGGCACAGTTAACAAAAATACCGGTTTCTGTGCCTTGCAATATAGTGCTGTCAAGGCCCTGAAAACAACGAAACAACATTTTGACAGATTCCTTTAACATTACGGAATTGTAAGAAGGCATCCGTGGCTTTAGATTATAAGCAAGGGGAAGCAATTACCCCGAACGGATGACAATGATTGATAATGGGTGGAGGTAAAGCAA
>JAIKYN010000115.1 GCA_024683155.1 Lachnospiraceae bacterium
AACTTTTCCGGTAAAAAAGCCGTTTATTCAATAACAGCAGACGTTTGAAAATGATCAATCCATGTTCCTCCTTTGCACCCGTTCGCTTCTGCGGAGAATGGACAGGATCACGCAAAAGGCACCCACCATGAAGATGGCGAAAAACTCACCGATGGGGAAGGTCCCTTCATAGGCAAGAAGCACGCCGTCCAGGCAAAAGCCGGTAGGAAAGACTTTGGAGATGGTCTGCACATAGGAAGGAAGCAGACTTCTGGGATAAAAATAGCCGGAACAATAGGCCATAAACAGATAGACGAAAAACTGCAGGGCGATCTGTGAAATGATGCCATTTAAGTGTTCATACATAAACAGATGCAGGCAGCTGAACATGACCATGGACAGATACAGCATAACGGCCACATGAATAAAGGAGCCGGTACGCATCATGGGAAGCAGGATAAATCCGCTGCCCACGCAGATGCAGGCCCACCAGATGGTCCCGGTTACCAGATAAGCGCAAAATTCCAGCATGATCTGCATGTCAGGGGATAACCCTCTGGCAAATACCAGTCGCTGAAAGGCCAGATCTCTCCGGTAAAAATAGGGAGCTGCCGCAAAGGAAAACAAAAGCAGCAAAAACAGATCGATACAGAACAGGAAATACACTGTGGTAGTCGCTCCGCTTCGGATCCCCACTTCTTCGTAAGTCAGCAGCACATTTCTCCGAAGGAGCAGTTCCATATCCTTAAGGAACAGGCTCTCCACCATGACGCCGTCATAGGCACCGTCCTGCTGCAGGATATTGCCATAGGCCAGAACGCCTGCATTGGAGCGCACGATCATATCGGAAATGCTCTCAGCGATATGATCCATCAGATGGCTGCTGATATTTTTCTGCCCACGGGATGCATAATACCGCAGGGGGACAGTGTCCTGATTATTATTCACCGCATCTTCAAAGCCCTCGGGAACCACCACATAGGCAGAGATCTCCTCGTGGCGCAGCATGTCCTTTGCTTCCTCTTCTTCCAAAGGCAAGATCTCAATAAGATACTGGGAATCGTCAAATGCCGTAAGGAAATTGATCCCCAGTTTTAAAACCGGCGTGGAAGTATCTCCGCAAAGGCCCACTTTCACCTTCATTCGATTGTTTTCAATGGTATTGTTAATGGATACGAAGCCTCCCACGGCCACCAGCAGTGTGATCACTGCAAGAATGGGGACCATGATCTTTAAAAGCTTGCGCAGTCGTTTCAGTTGTATGAGAAAATAAGCCCTGGGAGTCATCTTACAGCCTTTCCACCAGGTCTTTGATATCCCCTTTATAGGGATAGGCGTTGGTTTTTCCGTCTTTTAAGATATAACAGGTATCACTCATCTCGATCTCTGCGGGCTCATGGGTCACCATGAGAAGGGCTCCGCCAAAGGATGTAAAATCCCGGAAGAAGCCGTAGATCTTCTCTCTGCAGGGCAGGTCCAGTGCCGCCGTCGGCTCATCCAAAAGGAGCAGCTTGGGATCCCCTGCCAGAGCACAAACGATGGACAGACGCTTCTTCATACCGCCGCTCATCTTATGGACCGGCACATCCAGAAATGCATCTACGCCCAGAAGGCCCATAAATCCGTCCTCGCAGGATTTTGCGATCTGGCTTTTGTTGTACCAAAGGCGCAGGTTATCCATGCCCGTCAGTTCCTCTACCAGAGGGGTTCCCTGGGGAACATAACTGACGATCTGATTGCGCAGACGGGTTTTCTTCAGCAGATCGACGGTCTCGTCCTTGCCGAAGATCTCTTTGGTATCGGTGATCAGGAACTGGCCGGAATCCGCATTGTTGACACCGGCCAGAATGGAAAGCAGGGTAGACTTTCCGCTTCCGTTGGCTCCTACCAGGCTTACGCACTCCCCGGAGGATATGGTAAGGGTTGCCTCGTTGAGAACGACTTTACGATATGTCTTTTTAATATCCCGGATTTGAAATTTCACTGCTTTCGTACCTTGTTTTCTTAGGTTTGATCGGATTCGGAAAAATGAGCGGCCGATCACAGTCTGCCGTTTCCGTTGGAAATGAGCGGCTGATCACAGTCTGCCGTTTCCGTTAGTACTGGCCGAAGGCCATGTTAACAATAAAGTCATATACGGACTTGTTTGCCAATGTGCCGGTTGCTCCCGCGTCGATCATACGCTTGAACAGATCCGTGGTATCTACGTTATAGTAGAAGTTCCTCCAGTCACT
>JAIKYN010000134.1 GCA_024683155.1 Lachnospiraceae bacterium
CAGGAAAACCTTGGTTCCCATATCCGGTGTTCCGTAGCTGCGAAGACGAAGCTTTTCTTTGTATATGGGCTTCTCCATGGAGCGGCTCACCAGATCAAAGTGATCGGTATCGAAGTAAATATTCTGAACGGTATATACGCCGTATTCATCCGGTTTGATATGTTCCTGCATCTTCTTCAGGAATTTTTCCTTGGTAACTGTATTCATTAAGTATTTGATCTCAACTCTTTTAAATGTGTCTCCCATGTTCGTTACCTCCCTGGTAGATGGAATTGATTTTATGATGTAAGAATAACAGGGAAGTATGTTTGAATTTTGCACATTCTGTGAAGAATCTGTGTTCTTTGGGGGCGGCATAAAAAAGGCAGTGTGACGCATCACACTGCCGGATCTTACCCATTTGGTTCGAATATTCAGATGTACAGATACGGATCATCCGATCTCGTTGATATCATAAGGTGTTGCCTGATATACGTAATAATTCAGCCAGTTGGCATACAGGATATTGCAATGGCTTCTCCACTGGAGCAGCGGTTTCTGACTGGGATCATCCGAAGGATAGTAATTGTAAGGAATATGGATCGGAAGCCCCTTATCCAGATCTCGGATGTATTCATTATTCAGGGTCATACGATCGTATTCCGGATGGCCGTTTACAAAGATCTGCTTCCCATCCCCTGCCATTGCCAGGTATACACCTGCTTCCTCGGATTCTGCCAGAACCGTAATATCCTTGCAGGCGTGGATCTCTTCCGCGGGAGACTCTGTATGTCTGCTGTGGGGTGCCATAAAAACATCGTCAAATCCTCTTACCAAAGGGACCTTACGATTAAATACCTTATGGGGATAAACGCCAAACAATTTTTCGGGGAAACTTCGTTTCTGGATCCCGAAATGATGATACAGCGCAGCCTGGGCTCCCCAGCAGATATGGAAGGTGGACGTTACATTCTTTTTCGTCCAGTCCATGATCTCACATACTTCGTCCCAGTAATCCACATCTTCAAAAGAAATATCCTCCACCGGAGCACCGGTAATGATCATTCCGTCGAATTTGCGATGCCGGATCTCTTCAAATCCCACATAGAATTTGTTCAGATGACTGGCCGGTGTGTTCAGGGATATGTGCGATGATACATTTAAAAAGGTCACATCCACCTGCAGCGGAGAATTGGATAATGCACGCAAAAGCTGCAACTCCGTATCGGTCTTCACCGGCATGAGGTTCAGGATACATACCTCCAGAGGACGGATATCCTGATGCATGGCGCGATTCTCATCCATAACGAAGATATTCTCTTTTTCCAGTATGCTGAAAGCAGGCAGGTCTGCCTGTGTCCGTATCGGCATAGAATCACGCTCCTTTTTTTGTTTTTTAAAACAGTTACAACAGTTCTATATTGTAATGGAATTTTCTTTATTTCGCAAGCATGGTAAGAAGTGCCGCTTCATCCAGAACTGTTATATTCAGTTCATGGGCTTTATCCAGTTTGCTTCCGGCCGCTTCTCCCGCCACCACATAATCGGTTTTCTTGCTGACAGAGCCGGTTACCTTGCCTCCGTTGTTCAGGATCAGCTCCTGTGCTTCCTTACGGCCAAGGGTCGGTAATGTTCCGGTAATGACGAAGGTCTTCCCCGCCAGCATGCTGGATGCATTTTCCTGTTTCTTCGCTTCCAGGTTAACCCCCAGTTCCTTCAGCTGTTGCAGCAGATCTCTGGTTTCTTCCCGGGAGAAGAAATCCACTATGGATCTTGCTGTGATCTCTCCCACATCCTGAAGTTGTACCAGTTCTTCCACTTTCGCCTGTGCCAGATCCGGAATGCTCTCATACTGCTGCATGATGGCTCTGGAAGAAGTTCTTCCAACATTGCGGATGGCAAGACCGGTGAGCACCTTATAGGCATCGTTTGCCTTGGATTCTTCTATGGCTGCAAGGATCTTATCCGTGTTCTTCTCCTTGCCCATGATGCCTTTCTCGATCAGCTCGTCCCTATGGTCTTTCAACCGGTAAATGTCGGCGCAGTTTTTCAGATATCCCAGTTCCGTCAGCTGATCCACATAGGTCTCACCGAAAGATTTGATATCCATGGCGTCCCGGCCGGCAAAATAAGACAGCGTCCGTTTTAACTGTGCCGGACAGGAAGGATTTACACAGTAAATATCGCAGGTGTCTTCTTCCTGCTCCAGAGGATGCCCACATACGGGACATACGGTCGGTGCTTCATACACTGTGCCGGTGGACTTTGTTACCGCGATCACCGCAGGGATGATCTCTCCCTGCTTTCTGCAAATGGCAGTGCACCCTTCGTCGATGCCCAGATTATGGATATAATCTACATTATGAAGGGTTGCCCGCAGCACGCTGGTTCCGCACAATCTTACCGCCTCCCTGAATTTCGCGCGGAAGGTCATCTTACCGGTCCGTCCCACATCTACTTCGATCTTCTCAATGACCACTTCCTTCTCTTCGGGAGGGTATTTATAAGCGATATGACCGGCACTGTATTTACTGCCGGCAGGAAAATCGGAACGATATGCGATCTGTTCGATCTTAACCACAGCTCCGTCAATATCGTAGGGCAGTTCTCCCCTGCTTTCTCCGATGGCATCGATCTCTTCCAGTACTTCCTCCGGCGTTGAGCAAAGTCTGTGGGGTACGGTGGATACTCCCAGTTTTTTTAACCGATCCAGTCCTTCGGTATGGCACTGCATAAGGTTTTCCGCACCGCCTTTTGCGTCCTGCACATTAAAGATAAACAGACGAAGCCCTCTTTCTTTGGTAATGGAGGGATCCAACTGTCTTAAGGTTCCTGCCGCCAGATTTCTGGGATTGGCAGCGGGCTTTTTCCCCAGTTCTTCCTGTTTCTCATTAAAAGCCTCAAAATTTTCCCGTGTCATATAGACTTCGCCTCGAAGCTCCACATATCCGGGAAGATCAATGGTATGGAGTACATCCGGGATCACTTTGGCATTTAAAGTAACGTCTTCTCCCACCAGGCCGTTTCCGCGGGTTTCCGCCAAAGTAAGGGCACCATCCTGGTAACGAAGGCTCATGGATAAACCGTCGATCTTATGCTCTACGGAAAACCGTGCATCTGGATGGCGCTGCTGTACCTCCCGGATCCAGGCCGTTACATCTTCTTTGGTAAACAGATCCTGTATGCTCAGCATCGGTACATTATGGGTCACGTTAACACCGGCTTCCCGCTTGGTAGTGCCTCCCACTTTACGGGTAGGAGAATCTTCCGTCGAAAACTCCGGGTGCTCCTTTTCCAGTGCCCGCAGTTCCAAAGACAGCTGATCATATTCATAATCGGAAATCTCCGGTTCATCCTGATCGTAATACCGTTCATTGTGATAACGGATCAGTTGTACCAGTTCATCGTATCGTTTCTTATCGTCCATCATTCCATTTGCAGGTCGTGAAGCAGGCCCGCTTCTTCCTCTTTCGTTAAATAGCGCCACTTACCGGAAGGCAGATCCCCAATGGTAAGATGCAGGATCCTTATCCTTCGAAGGCTTGTCACCTTATACCCCAGCTCCCCGCACATACGGCGGATCTGCCGGTTCAGTCCCTGTGTCAGGATAATGCGGAAGGTATACTTTCCCAGCTTCTCCGTAACACATGGTCTGGTATTGGATTTCAGTTCCTTCAGATACATTCCGGCAGACATGTCCCGGATAAAATCCTCTGTGATCTCCTTATCCACCTTTACAATGTATTCCTTCTCATGGACGGAAGAACCCTTCATCATCTTCTGGATCAGATCTCCGTCGTTGGTCAGGATCATCAGTCCTTCGGAATCCTGGTCCAGCCTGCCCGCATAGGTGATCCGTTCCGCAAACTTGATCTCATCCACGATCTTACGGATCGCATGGGGATCCCGTTCCGTACAGGTAACCCCCACCGGCTTATTATACAGCAGGATCACCCTGTCCTTAGCCACCAGACGCTTTCCGCCATAGGTCACCACATCTCCGGGGAATACTTTGCTGCCGCTTTGTGCCGTAATACCGTTGATCTTAACGGAGCCGTTCTCCACCAGCTTATCCGCATCTCTTCGGGAGCAAACACCGCACAGAGCCAGGTATTTATTGATTCGAACCGATTCTTCCTTTTGTGCGCTCATGTAACCTATTATAAGGTGAAATATGCGGTTTCTGCAATCTCAAGGTCATGTCCTTTTTTCCGTTTTTTATCCGGTCCGTAGATACGGATCTTCTGTCCTTTATGAAGAAACAGAAAGGCTTTGGAGAAGGTACATTTCCATTCCACGGTCTCTTTTTCCTGCAGCATATCCTTCCCAATGGTCATATGCAGTACGCCTTTTTTCTTACGGATCTTGCAGCTCCCGCATTCTTCATAATCCCCGGCCGCCGACCGGTTATAGACATTGGCATAGAACACCACCCGGAATAAGAACAGAAGGATCCCTCCGGAGGCAGTACCTGCAGCCGAAGCAACAGCTACCGTTCGAACGGTTTTGATCACCTTTTTAAGGCGGATGCTTTCCAGTGCTTTCTCCTGCGCCCGTTCCTCTTCGGAAGCCTCCGCACCTTCCGGAAGAGAATCCTCCAGTCTCTCTGTCAGAAGTGCCGCAAAGCTTCCGGTTGCAGTGTTGGTACCTTCCGCTTGTTTCCAGCCTCTCTTAGCCGCATCTTCCGTGGTATCACTTAAGACTGCGGTCACGGAGGTGCTTAAGGGAAGCCCTGCAGAGGCTACATTTCCTGCAGCGTCTTTTACGCAGATCTTCATCTCATGGGAAGGATCCATATAATATTCCAGGTCTTCCCGGGCAAGCTGATACCGTCCTGTCTCCTGATAGGTCTCTCCGCCATCAAAGGAATATGCTCTGGATGCAAGGCCGGCCCCTTCGTCTCCTGCATAGATGTGCACCCACAGATCCCCGGAAAGGATCCCTTCTTTCCGCACCACCATATCCAATATCTCCGGTGGTTTTCGGTCGATGTTGTAAATGGTCAGATCTGCGGAAGCCACCTGCCCTTTGCCATCTTTTACCACCACCGAATAGGTGCCGTTTGTCTGCACCTGACAGCGATCGCTTTTTGAGAACGTCTTACCACCGTCAAAGGAATACAGAAGCTCCTCTCCCGAAGCTTCTACCATAACTTCCACATCATCCGCGGTATATTCGGCAGGATAAGCCCGGATCTGTGCGATCTTAGGGGGATCCGTTTCAAAGACTTCGATCTTTACCTGCTTGCGGCTGATACGTCCCTCGGGATCCGTTACCTTCAGTTCCACGATCTCGTTCTCCCGAATGTCCAGCGATACCACATTGTTATAGCCTGTGTCCACATCTTTTTTGCTGCGCAGCAGATGCCACTGATACCGCAGCGGTGCTCCGCCTTCATCATAAGCATCTGCCAGCAATGTTACCGTTTCTCCGCGATTCACATAGATCTCCTGAATACAGGGCACCTTCGTGTTTCCCGTTTCTTTTGCCCGCGCAGGAAGAACAGCACTGAAGAACAGCGCTGCCAGTATAAAAAGACCTGCGCACAAAGCACATTTTGTCTGCTTCATGTTTCACTTCTTTCCGGTCCGCATGCATACCTCTCCCGGAAGAAAGGAACACATCGTCCAATCTGTAATTTTTCAAAAGGGAATTAAGATAACAGAACGTTACCTTAGTACTACTTACAGATAAGTAATATAAAATATCCCCACCCCTTTCGTCAAGGGGCAGGGATCAAAATCACTGCTTATTTTTCTTCTGCCGATATTGGATAAAGGCTACAAGCCCCACCAGTACGGCACTGATCAGGGTCAGATACAGGCCCTTCATTCTTCCGGGTGCTTCATAGTAAATGTGGATCTCATGCTCGCCTTCCGGAAGGGTCACGCTAAGTAAACTGCCCATGAAGGTTTCCTTGGTTGTCTCCACCCCGTCAACCCAAAGAGTCCATCCGGCATCGTCCGGTACGGCCAGCACCAGTTTGCCGGTTTCCTTCATGTTCACCTTACCGGAAAGACTTTGCTCGGTCCAGGTCACATCCGTAAGGACCGTATCCGAAAGCTTCTTCATCACCTGATCCAGAACCTCCAGATCCAGCCGGTACATATAAACGCTGGGGATCTCTCCGTCGGAATCCGATGTGTGCAGCATGATATTGGACCCTGCATAGTTATAGCCAAAGTCCAGGATATAGTTGTAACGGATGTCTTTCAGATCCGTCTGTTTCTCATCTCCGCTGCGCAGATAGGAAAGCTTCTTTACCTTGGTGGTATTGAGCTGTGCATAGATATATCCGCTTTCCGGAATGGTCAGGGTACCGTCATGGGATTCAACGGGCACTTCCTCCAGGAAATGGAACAGGATCCCCTCCACTCCCAGGGCATGCACCATCATATTCTGGGCATAGATCCCGTCACCGTCGGTAAAGTCCCAGCGCTCTTCCAGATCCGCAGGGATCACATAGCCTACGGGCAGGTTATAGTTGCAATAATACAGATCCACATCCCCGGAACTTCCGATGTAGGTATGCAGATCGCTGTCTCTGTATTTTCCTTCGGATTCCAGCATATAACGTACATTCAGCAAAGCGGAGGTAAGAGGCGTTGCACCTTCATAACAGTAAAATACCTTACTGCTTCCCAGCCCCAGCTGACGATAAACCTTCTCGATATCTTCTCCTGCGGAGGAAGAAAACAAAGAGGCTGTCTTAAAGTCCGTTAACATACCGTCGTTCTTGGTTTTGCGGGTAAACTTCTCGATCCGGTAAAAATCCGGATCCGCTTCTTCGATGTCATCGGTCAGACTGTCAATATCTGCCAGCTGCCCTACATATTTGCTGCGGGTCGTAGTGGGAAAGCTGACCAGAGCCGTATTCACCGCCACTTCCGTGATCACCACACAGAAGGTAACAATGAGGAACAGGATGCGGTTTCGTCCCACTCTCTCCTCTTTATGCATATACCAGATCCCGATGCTGAGATACATTCCCAGGAACAGGAACGAATACACGTAAGACGATGTGGATACTCCCTGAGAGGTGCTCTTAAAGGGAATGGTGGCCAACAGGGTAAATACTCCGGCTATGGTGCCCATATACAGGATCCTGGGAGAAATATCCTCCAGTTGCATATACGCTTCATAGGCCATGGTAAGGAGCAGGAAGGTATACAGGAAGGTCTGTCTGCAGGGCAGGGAATCGGGGTAATTAAGTCCATGCCAGATAAAGTTCAGAATATTGTTGCTGAAGGAAAGCCAGAAAAATACCACCAGGATACTCTTGGCGATCCTCTCTCTCTTCGGGATATTCCGGCACATAATATACACCGGTACCAGAATAAACACAAAGATACCGGAATACAGATTGGGCCAGTGATTCAGTCCCAGTTCGGAGGTGGTATCCATGGTATGACGGCCGATCACTTCCAGCAGATTAAAATAGAACTTCACGGTCTGAGGAAAACTGGAGCCGATATACTTGGTAGCACTTAAAGCTATGGCGGCCGGTACCAGGAGAACGCCGGCAAGGCCTGCCGCAAGCAGCGAACTGTAAGTAAACCGCAGGAAGTTTCTAAGGATCTCAGTAAACTTCTTCCCCAGGTTCAGGATGATAAAATCCAGCACCAGGTAGATGCACAGGAAGATACTCAGGTAATAATTGGACAGGATACAAAAGCCCAGGAATAAAATGTAAGGCAGGGTACTGCCCCGCTCCACCATGCGCTCCAGGCAAAGGATCACAATGGGTGCAAAGGCTACAACATCCAGCCACATCACATCCCAGTAATAAGCGATCATAAAGCCGGACAACGAATAAAACAGGGAAAACAGCACGATGCTGAGATTGTCCTTGCCGTAATGGGCGCGAAGATAATAAGCAAACAGTGCCCCGATCATACCGATCTTCAGGATGATCAGCAGTGTCATGGCTTCAATGAGATATTGTGTGGGAAATAAAAATACAAAATAATTAAAAGGACTGGCCAGATAATAGGCCAGCATGGAGAAATAATTAGATCCCAGTCCCAGACTCCAGTCGAAGGACAGATTCTCTCCGCCATGGATCTTCCGGATAAAACTGCGGAAAAAAGGGACATACTGATTATAGAGATCGCTGCGCAGAATACAGCGGTCCCCAAAAGGATACACTTCATTGGAGATCAGGATCAGTGTACAGATCAGCACCGGCAGAATAAAAGCCAGTGCAATGGTTTTATTCAAACATCCTGTAGTACTGGATCTTTTCATAGGTTAACAACTCATCCTCTCTGGTGCTTGTTTCCAAGGTATAACCGTCAGCATCCTTTAAACAGGTTCCTGTAAGCACCGGTACACTCTGTTCTATATTTTGCAGGAGAATCTGATAATCCGCAAGAGGGATCCCTGCACATTCCAGTACATGGGATGCCAGATAATTGGCGGAAGTTTCCAGCCCCTGTGCTTCTTCCATATCAAAATTGGCCCAGATCACAAAGGGTACCTGGTATCTGTGAATCTCATCTTCATCGGAAAGCTCTTTGGCATTCTTGCCATTGTGCTTCCAGATGGGAGAAACCACCGAAGCCGAAGGCTGGTGATCTCCGAAAAATACCACCACCGTATCTTCTTCGTAGGCTTCAAAGTAAGCGATCAGATCCTTAAGGGCCGCATCCGTGCGATTGGTAAGGGTCAGATAAGTAGATAATTCCACACTGTCGGAGCCTTCCATTTCCACCGTAAGAGGCAGATCGTCGTAACGATCCCGATAGGAACTGTGATTTTGCATGGTCACATTAAAGACAAACAACGGATCCGCGCCTTTGTTTTGAAACTGCCGGATGATATTGGCAAAATCGCTGGCATCATCCACATATTTCCGAAGGATACGGGTATTTACAAAATCATCCCGAAACAGCATCTTTTCAAATCCCAGAAGGGGATAAACTTCATTCCGCTTCCAGCCGGTGGCATAATACGGATGCATGGCAATGGTCTCATAGCCCAGATCTCTCAGATGCTGTGCCACGGACGTGGATTCCTTGCGTACATACTGCTGATACGGAATAGAGCCGTTGGGTAAAAAGGCCATCGTATTGCCTGTCAGGAATTCATATTCCGTGTTGGCCGTATTGCCGCCCACAACGGATACATTCAGGGTTCCGCTTACCGTGTTCTCCGCACCGTTCATCAGGCTGTGAACAAAGGGAATGGGGTCGGTATTCACCGGCAGATCCCCCAGAACGGACAGATCGGAAAAAGCTTCATCCATTACCACCACGATATTGGGATACTTCCTCTTATCAGCAGATCCTGCATCGGAACTTACCGTGACATCGGATCCATCCCCGCCTGTACTTTCCGTGGCACCCGTTTGCTCCGTATCACAGGAAGACGCTTCTGCCAGCATCTGCTCCACTTCCTGCGGATCATATCCATCGGGCACATCCACAAACACAAAGTGCAGGTTCATGAGAAAATTAAGAGCAAGCCCTTCCTTCCGGTACATGGACAGAGGGGTAAACTGCTTGTCATAGATCCCGTTGGCCGCACGATAGGATTCATCTCCCAGCTTGTGATAAAATCCGCCGAACAGAAGGATCATTAAAAATGCAGGGATCAGACGATAGAAAAAGGTCTTCTTCGGAAACCGCAAAGGGATCATAAGACTGATGACCAGAAGGGCCAGGAATCCAAAGAGCTTAAGGATCGTCTCTCCCGGAAGAGCGTAGCTGTAATTTTCCGCCACAGAAGCTGCTGTCTTAACGGAAAAAATATCCCAGGGAACGATGGGATTGGTCCGAAACTCCATGACATAATAATTGGCCAGGGATGCAACAAAGAAAACCATCACCTGAAGGGATAAAGCGACCCTTGCCCTTCCGATGAGGAAAAACAGGATCAGAAAGATCATCTCATAAATAAAGATATTGAATATATGCGCGGTAGGGTTCAAGGTCTCGAAAGGATCATGGCTCATGGCATCCGACAGATAAAACAGTGCAACGGGGATGATCAGGGAAAGGATGAGCCAAAGCACATCCGGCCCGAATTTTTTAAGTATTTCCTTGCTGTTTTTTTGATCCGACGGACCCCGGTCCGAAACAATCTTGTACTTTGACATAATAAAAACTCCTCGGGTGATGGAATACACCCGAGGGTTTATTGTAACATATTTTCAGATAAATTAAAAATCAGGCTTCCCAGGTAAAGATGCCGGTATCGTTCAGTTTGCAGATGGCTTCCAGGAAGAAATAATCCGCATAAACCATGGTGAAATGATGCTTTGCATCATGGTAGCTGGCCGAACAGTTCTGAACCACCGCATCACAGCTCTGATCCCAGATGGTACGATCCGCATCGATATTCTTTAAGATCTTAAGACCCATGGCCAGGTATTGTTGAGATTTTTCTTCTTTTCCCTGTTCCTTCATTACTTTGGCCAGTTCCAGGAAACCACAGGCTGCGATCACACCGCCGCAGGAATCTTCATAGGCAGGTTCTGCCGGCTGGTCAAAATCAATGGGTACATAATCTTTGTCCTTCATGCAACCGGCGAAATAGTCCGCCACCTTGCAGGAAGTCTCCAGATAACGCTCTGCACCGGTATTGATATAGCTGATGAGGAAACCGTACAGGGCCCACGCCTGGCCTCTGGTCCAGGAAGTACCAACGCCATAGCCCTGTCCGCCCAGTTCCTTTAATTTTTCCCCGGTTGCAGGATCAAATTCCACAATATGATTACTGGAACCGTTTTCCCGGATAAAGTTCCGGATCACCGTATCCGCATGCATCATGGCAATCTCCTGATAACGGGGATCTCCCATTTCCTTAGCGGCATAATGTAGCAGGGAAATATTGAACATACAGTCAATGATGGCCCAGCCCTGGTTATGATCTCCCCAGTAACTGTTCCATGCACGGATGAATTTTCCTACGGGATTGAAACGACCTGCCAGGAAATTTGCAGCAATATGGGCTCTTCTCAGAGAATCTTCATTCCCGGTGATCTTATAATCGTTGACCGCAGTGGGCATCCACATAAATCCCACATCGTGATGAAGGCCGTAATACTCCCGGAAGCAGTCATCCATATCTTCTTCCAGTCTGCGTGCCGCATTGAGATATAAAGGGTCTTTGGTCACCACATACATCTGCCATAACAGACCACCCCAGAATCCATTGGTCCACCAGGATTTTCCGTCACAATATTTCGGGAATTTCGTCAGATCGCTCCGATCATCATAACGACCGTTCTCATCTGTGGTATAAGGCATCTTCCCTTCATTGCGCTTTACCACTTCCGGCATTTTCGCAATGAACTTTTTAAGAACCCCCTCGGCCCACACCTGATCTTCCGGTGTCAGCATCTCCTTGCATGTTATCATTGTTATATTCTCCTTTATGTTTGATCGGCCAGAATACGTTTCTTGTAGACGGCCGGTGTCTCACCGTATTTCTTTACAAAAGCATCTGTAAAAGCCCGGGCATCGGAAAAGCCCACCTGCGCTGCGATCTCATAGGTCTTCATGGACGTGGTCAGCAGCAGGGAAATGGCATGCTGTAGCCGAACGTAGCTGACATATTCCTTAAAGCCGGTTCCGGTCTGCTTCTTAAAATAAGCCGAGAAATAATAGGGATTCATGTAAAACTCCCCTGCCATGACTTCCAGGGACAGATTCTCCCGATAGTGCACATCGATATATTCCCGGATCTTCTGTATATCCTTCTGTTCTTCCTTCGCAGCGGAATGTTTCAGCAGTCTCGTATAATCCAGAATGTACTCCTTAAAGTACGTCTTCATCTCCGCAAAGGAACGGGCCCTGCGTCCTGCTTCCAGGAGGCTTTTGGTATCCGGATCCTTACCGGTCATATGCAGACTAACCAGTTTTTCTTCCAGCAAACGGACCGAGGAGCAGAAATAATAATTCGCATCTTCCCTGCGTCCGGAAGATGCGATCTTCAGTGCACGGGCAAACTGTTCGAAGTCCTGCTCGATCTTTTCTTCCTTCATTCCAAGGATATCATTCATCAGTGCTTCCCGCAAACGGGATAAGCTTTCCAGCGCGCCCGCATCCTCTTCTTCCTTCTCCGGATACAGGATGGCCACCT
Source organism: Lachnospiraceae bacterium (assembly GCA_024683155.1). GTDB lineage: Bacteria > Bacillota > Clostridia > Lachnospirales > Lachnospiraceae > JAILDL01. Next base: position 12,067 of record JAIKYN010000134.1, read on the forward strand.
CCTCTTCCTCAAAGAACAACTGCTTTTTTACAGGGAGTAACGCTTCCAGGATTGCTGCCGGGTGGCTTAAAGAGTGCACCACATTTCCCAGAATAAAACAATACCGTCCGCCGGACAATGCAGGACTCTGCTCTGTAAGTGACCGGAACTGCTTTATGCATGCCTCTTCCTTCCCGGAACGGATCAGGAGCAGCACATCTTCTCCCTTGTTAAATACCGTCACATCCTCCCGGTCTTTATAATAGTCCTGCAAAAACGAGGCATAGGCAAAGGCATGGAGCTTCTGTTCCTGACGGGTACCCACCTGCTGATCCAGACAGGATAACACCGGCAGATACCATACACCACCGGTTTCTTCTTCCGGATCCCCCGGGTGCGTACCGCCCCCGGAAATGTCAGCCTCTTCTTCGTATCCCGTATCTTCCCCGTCCTCTTCACGGATGGCCTTATGGATGGCCGAAAGCAGTTCTTCCTCCACCACCGGCTTTAAAAGATAGTCCTTGGCGCCGTAGCGCACCGCATTCCTGGCATAGGTAAAATCCTGAAAACCACTGATAAAGATCACCCTGGTAGGAAGCTCCAGATCCCGGATATTCTTCAGGATATCAATGCCGCTCATTTTGGGCATGCTGATATCCAGAAGGGCCAGATCCGGTTTTTCCTTCAGGATTCCTTCCATGGTGCTCTCACCGTCACTGTAGGTGCCGATGATCTCTATGCCCAGACTGTTCCAGTCCAGTAATTTGGTTAATCCTTTGGTGATGACGATCTCATCATCCGCAAGTATCATTCGGATCATAATTTTCCTCACAACCGGCGTTTTCGCTAAAATAGGGCATGCGGATCTGCACGGAGGTTCCAAGTCCCACCGTGGAAGCAATGGAAAGGCCGTAATCTTCTCCGTACAGGAATCTCAGGCGGTCCTGCACGTTCTTCATGCCGATGCTCTGCCAGTTATATTCGTTCTTGATGCCAGGTTCGTCCCCCTGTAACAGATCCTTTAACTTGGATAGTTCTTCTTCATTCATACCCACGCCGTTATCCAGCACGCTGATCTCAAGAAGCGCCCCTTCCCTGCTGACGCTGACCAGGATGTTTCCGCTGCCGGTTTTGGGTCGGATCCCGTGTACATACGCATTCTCAACAATGGGCTGCAGGATCAGCTTGGGGATCATGGGATGCAAAGCTTCCTCCATCTCAATGTCCAGATTGACTTTTCCTTCAATACGGCAATTCAGCAGAAATACGTACTTCTTCAGGATATCCAGTTCCTTTTCCAAAGGTACCGTATCCTCCACAGATCCGATGAGATAATGGATCTGCTGAGACAAAGAGTCGATCATCCGGGAAACCTGCTCATCCTGATTTTCCACCGCCGTCATACGGATGATCTCCAGGGTATTATACAGAAAATGGGGATAAATCTGGGATTTGATGGCGGTAAGCTCCGCCTCGCTTTGCCGGATCCTGGCCACATAAGACTGATTGATATACTTCTCCAGTTCATGGCTCATCTCGTTAAAGCGCCTGGACAATTCACCGATCTCATCATTGCTTTTTACAGGAAGATGAATATCAAAGGCACCGCTTTCCACCTTTTTCATCTGATCCATCATATCGTACAGCGGACGGGTCAGCGTCTTGGAAAACAGATAGGCTCCGAACAGAAGGATCACCAATACCACCAGTCCAAGCAAAAGGATCAGCTGGATCATGGAATTCACGGAGGCATAAGCGTGTGTTTTGGATACTTCCGCAATACAGGTCAGTCCGTATTCTCCTACATCGGAGATCATCCGGTCATAGTTTTTCTCCGGATAGCCAAGGAGCACCTCCTCTCCGGAAGCTCCCACCGCTTCTTCCACCGTACTGTACAGACAGACCCCGTCTTCCATCATGAGGAAGTAATCCGCTTCCTCTCCCAGCTGCATGGTCTTTAACATGTTCGTAAGGCGAGTCATGTCAATGTCGATAAACAGGGTTCCGATGTATTTCTCCTGCCCGATCATGCCACGCAGATCGTAATAGTTCCTGGCTACGGTGAAAACCTCATCGGAGGTACCGGAATAATACCGGGTAGGATGGGGACCGATGAGCATAAGCTTCTTGCTGGTTCGATCCAGTGCATCATAACCGTAGGTTTCCTTCAGATTCTCCAGATCACTGAAGTACGTCCTTCGATAGCTGTAATGAAAATCCAGCGATCCGATGGGTGCCTCCGCATCCGTGAGAAAATGCACCGCATAGACATAGGCATCCACCTGATCCAGGGACTGCAAAAAGCTTTCCATCTCCAGCTTCCTCTCCGGATCCTGCAACGTCAGCACCTGGCGCAGCAGATCAAAGTTGACATAATACTGCCCCACATTTAAGGCATTCTCACTGCCCGTATATTGATACATGATCTTGGAAATATTGTCGTAGACCGATAAGACATTCTCCGTACTGGAAGCGATATGTCCTGCCGCCTGTTCATAATTGGTTCGAATGGACTGCAGATTCGCGATAGCTGCCTGACGGATCATTAAAGGAAAGATCACAAACATAGGAATAAGCCCCAGCGACAGGATCGCCAGGGCAAATTTTCTGTAGAGACTTAAATTCCGGATGCGCTGTATTAGGACTTTCATGCAGATCTCCAAAGGGTTCGTCTTTCTATTATCATATAACGTTTTAGCCTTTTGCTCCACCTGCTGTAATGCCTTTAACAAAATATTTCTGGAACATAATAAAAATGATCAACGCCGGAACGATGGAAATAATGGTTCCTGCAAATACGATGTCCCAACGGGCCGTATACTGCCCCACGAAGGAGGCGATCTCTACGGTGATGGTTTTGGCTTTCCCTGAGGGAAGCACCAGATACGGCATCAGGTAATCGTTCCAGATCCCCAGACCGTTCAGGATGACCATGGAGCCGGTACAAGGCCCCAGCAAGGGGAACGTCACTCTCCAGAAGGTCATGAAAGGGGTACATCCGTCGATCTTTGCCGCTTCTTCGATCTCTAAGGGAACGGTCTTTAAAAAGCTGCAATATAACAAGGTTCCGAAGGAAACCGAACCTGCGATGTAGGATACCACCGGACCTGCCATGGTTCCGAAAATATGGAAAAATTTCATTTCCTTAAACAACGGAAACATATACAGATGAAAGGGAACCATCATTCCTGCCAGGAAAAAGGTATATAAAAGGCCTGTAAACCGGCCGGGTCTGCGATCGATGGCGTAGGCTGCCATGGGCACGATGAGGATGATCAGAAGCTCAGATACCACTGTCAGACACACACTGTGAACAATGGCCGTAAAAAAATCCGATTGTTCAAACAGGTCTTTAAAATTCTGTACATAAAAGGTAGTGGGCAGTGCAATGGGATTCTTTAAGATCTCACCGTTGGATTTAAAGGCCGATTGCAATGCAAACAAAATGGGGTAAAGAAACAAAAGGGAAATAAAGATCAGCAGGACAAACAGGATAAAGTCACGTGCTGTAGGCTTCTTTACTGCTTTCATCAGATCTGCACCTCCCTGCTTCTTAAGAATTTCTGCTGAAGGGTGTTCAGCACGATGATGATAAATAACAACACGACGCCCACTGCCGTTCCGAATCCCTGTCTTCCTTCGTTAAAGCCCACCTTATACAGCAGATAAACGATGGTCTCCGAAGTGAAGCCCGGTCCGCCGTCAGTCATTACCGAGATCTGGTCAAAGACCTTCAGGCCATTGATCAGAGACAAGGTAAAGTTAATGGTAAAGGTTCCGGAGATCAGCGGCAGTGTAATGTGCCGGAATCTCTGTGCCGGGCCTGCACCATCGATCTGTGCCGCTTCGATCACATCGGTGGATACGCTTTGTAATCCTGCCAGATAGATGATCATGTAGTAGCCTGCTCCCTTCCATACCAGTACCACACCGATCATGATCAGAGTGATCTTCGTGTTACCAAGCCAGTCCTGGGTATAGTTACCCAGCCCAACATTTTTCAGAAAGGAATTAATGGCGCCAAAATTATAATTGTACATGATCTTCCAGATAAAACCGGACACGATACCGGAGATCAGGACCGGAAGGTAGAGCACGCTTCGAAACACGTTTTTCCCCCAGTGCACGTTGTCCACTGCAAGAGCCAGAATGAGCGCCAGGGCGTTTTCAAAGACGGAGATAAATACGGTTAAGATCACCGTATTTATCAGGGCATTGCCAAACCGGGCACTGGTGAAGATCTCCCGGTAGTTGGCAAGGCCGATGAAGTGAATGATGGGACTGATCCCGTCCCAGGATGTTAAAGAGTAATAGAAACTGGACACGGTAGGCAGGATAACAAACAGCACATACAACAACAGCGCCGGGGCAACAAAGGCCAATGCTACCGTATCCACTTTCCTTTTATGTTTCATTTTCATGGTCTTTTGCCCTCAGATTCATTATTCTGCTGCGTCAATACCTACACCTGTTACAGGGTTAAAGCTGGTAATAGCTGTCTGCCAGGTCTTGTTCAGTTCTTCCAGAGCAGCATCGAGAGTGGTGGTACCCTGAAGATATTCAATACAGGTTTTGTAGGTAAAGTTGCGGAAATCAGGGGGTAATTCATTATTACCGGTCTTGCCGTTCCACATGGGAGACAGATGATCTGCTTCCTGGGTTGCGGTAATGATCTCCTGCATAATGGGAGCCACATCCAGGGCCGGTGCCTGTGCCGTTGTGGGAAGGCAGTTCATGGTTTCGCAATAATATTTATAGGTATCGGCACTAAAGAAGAAACGGATAAACTCTTCTGCAGCTGCCTTCTTGTTGGCATCCTGTGCAGCTTCTGCGGAAATTGCCAGACCGCCGATACCGGATCCGCCGACCAGACGAAGCTGTCCGTCGGGACTGGGGATTGCAAACCAGCCAAGTTCAAAATCGGGAGCCGCTTCGGTAATGGTCTTGATCATATGGGTACCGGAAAACAGCATTGCTGCCATATCATTTACCAGGAAGGTTGTGATCTGTGCATCGGGTGTAGAAGTCCAGCCGTCCTGTGCATACTGCATGATCTCGCTCATCTCTTCAAAGGTCTTTTGGAAGCCTTCGTTTGAGAAATCAGCAGAACCGTCATAGCAATGCTCAATAAAGTTCTCATCCCGGCTGATCACCTGATCGTCATAGGCTTTATTAAAGAGGAAACCTAAGTGCCAGATATCCTGTCCGCCTACTACCAGCGGCGCCATATCGCCTTTATCCTTGATTGCCTGACAAAGAGCGATAAACTCTTCATAGGTTGCCGGCTCGGTAAATCCGTTAGCATCAAAGTATGCTTTGTTGTAATAGATTCCGTCGGTATTCTCGCCGCCCATGGCTGCGGTATATACTTTTCCGTCAAACTCTGTCACACTGGCAAACAAAGAAGTGATATCATCCGGCAGTTCTGCCAGTTTACCGGCGCGAACATACATGGCCGTATCACGCATCTCCATGATGTCGGGGAACTCTCCCACGCTGTCCTTGGTCTTGAGGAATTCACTGTAAGCACCGCCGTTTCCAGGTTCAATGGTTACGGTGATATCTTCATAGGTGTCATTAAAATTCTTAACAATGGTATTCATGGCTTCCTTCATTCCTTCGTCACCATCGGCAAAGATAAAGGTAAGCTCGGTAGGTTCTGTTACCACACTCTGTGTGGTTTCTTCCTGTACACTTTCCTGTGCAGCCTGGGCAGGTTCGCTTTCCGATGCAGCGGTATCTGCTGCAGGAGCACTGCTCTCCTGAATGGTTTCCGTTGCGGTACTGTTTCCGCATCCGGCTAATAAGGTTGCGACCATAGCCGCACTCATAAGTAAGGATAAAACTTTCTTTTTCATGTAATCTCCCTTCTTCATCTTTTTGCTATGCACCCCGAGGTTTTTCTTTTTTGGATGATATTATCCTACCAACATTCCCGCAAGAGCATCAGCCGATTTTTTTAGATGAAGATGCAACTTTTTAACATACATAAAAAAGGTCGGAAGAATCAACTTCTTCCGACCTGCAGAATCTACAAGTATTAAATTTCCGTCTCTAAGGAAGCATAATAATCTTCAAACAACTGATTGGCTGCTTCCAGCGTCTGCTTACTAAGTTCCGGCAAAGATCCGCCCCAGGTCTTCTCAGCCTGTTCATAGCCCTTCTGCATGGCTTCCTGCATCGTCTTCATCTTATCGGGATCATCTCCTGCAAGAGCCTGTGCAAAATCAAACATCCGCTCACTGGTCTGCTTAACGCCCCAATATCCGTCTTCCTGCACATCTTCCTGTGCCTGGCGGATAGTGGCAGGACTTACATTCAGTTCCTTCTGCGATAAGATCTCCCAGATATCACCTTCCTGCTTTGATAACCCAACCGCGCGGGTCTGACCGGACATCATCTGCGTTACAAGAGAACTCATCTGGTTGATGCGCTTCTCCTGATCCGCCTTCATCTGCTGGATGATGGCACTTCGATCTGCCTTCTTCATCTGCGCGATGGAATAAAGACCGCTTGTTTTCTCTTTTCCTGCGGACTTTTCGTATACCGCACCGACGCTGCCGGTTTCCTCCGCCTTGGATGCAGTCTCTTTTACCTGGGCATCCTGCTGCTTGCTTTCGCTGTTAATACCGGCGGTATAAGAACTGTTATAGGACGGATTGATCTGTGAAAGATCCGTATTAAATGAAATTCCCATTGAATCCCCTCTCTGATTCCTGATACATTATAATCCCATTACATCCAAGGACCTCAGAACACATCTCAAATCCGATCCTGTTCTTTGTATCCTCTATGGGTTTCTATGATAGCACACTGTGATAATTGATGCAAATATCTGAAAAAAGCGGGCAAGATCAGTGACCCTGCCCGCCTAACGGTTTGATTATACGTATTTATCCAAACAATCACAAAGGATATAACAGGGATTATACAATACCCTGTGCCTTCATGGCATCTGCAACCTTGAGGAAGCCTGCAATGTTAGCGCCTGCAACATAGTTGCCTTCCAGACCATACTCTTTTGCTGCTGCGGAGATGTTCTTGTAGATATTCTCCATGATACCCTGCAGCTTCGCATCTACCTCTTCGAAGGTCCAGGACAGACGCTCGGAGTTCTGGCTCATCTCCAGTGCGGAAGTGGCTACACCACCTGCATTGGAAGCCTTGCCGGGAACGAACAGTACGCCGCTCTTCTGTAAGAATTCGGTCGCATCCAGAGTCGTAGGCATGTTTGCGCCTTCACAAACTGCATATACACCATTGGCAACCAGTGCCTTTGCGTCGTTGATATCCAGCTCGTTCTGTGTTGCGCAAGGAAGCGCTACGTCACACTTAACGCTCCATACACCATGCTCACCGTTCTTCTTCTCATGATACTCTGCAGAAGGTCTTGCAGCTGCATACTCGGACAGACGAGCACGCTTTACTTCCTTGATCTCCTTGAGAAGTGCAACATCGATACCATCCTTATCATAGATCCAGCCGGTAGAATCAGAGCAGGTCACAACCTTTGCGCCAAGCTGCTGAGCCTTCTGGATCGCATAAATAGCAACATTACCTGCACCGGATACTACAGCCGTCTTGCCTTCCAGGCTCTGGCCGTGATCCTTTAACAGTGCATTGGTCAGATACAGCAGACCGTAACCGGTTGCTTCGGTTCTTGCCAGGGATCCGCCATAGGACAAGCCCTTACCGGTAAGAACGCCTTCATATAAGCCACGGATCCTCTTATACTGTCCGAACAGAAAACCGATCTCTCTTGCTCCGGTTCCGATATCACCGGCAGGAACGTCGGTATCGGCACCGATATATTTGCAAAGCTCTGTCATGAAGCTCTGGCAGAATGCCATTACTTCTCTGTCAGATTTACCCTTAGGATCGAAATCGGAACCACCCTTGCCGCCGCCGATGGGAAGGCCGGTCAGTGAGTTCTTGAAGATCTGCTCGAAACCAAGGAACTTAATGATACCAAGATTAACAGAAGGATGTAAACGAAGACCACCCTTGTAAGGTCCGATCGCGCTGTTGAACTGTACACGATAACCATTGTTTACCTGAACCTGTCCCTTATCATCTACCCAGGGAACACGGAACAGAAGCTGACGCTCGGGAGTTACCAGACGCTCCAGCAGGGCATCCTTACGATACTCTTCTTCATGTGCTTCGATCACAACACGAAGAGACTCCAGAACTTCCTTAACTGCCTGATGGAATTCAGGCTGTGCGGGGTTTTTCTCAACCACCATTGCATAGACTTCATCTACGTACGACATTGACATTTCCTCCTCTTAAAAATGACTGCATGTCTTGAATTGTGAATGGCATTTGCCTAAAAAAGTGCACAAAAACCCAAGGTATGCGTCGTCTTTGACACCTTGGGTTTTATATTCGCCATTGATTTAATTTTACCGTTTGTTATTTTAACGCTTTAACGCGTTAACTGTCAATAAAAGAATTTATAAAAATACATATTTGTGAAAGCACCGAAATACACCTTAATGGTGGCCGCCTCCGCCTCCGTGGGAAAATCCTCCGGATGAGAAATGGCTTCCGCCTCCGCCTCCGCCACCGGAGCTGCTCCGTTCAATATGGCGCTTGGTCACGAAGGTATTCTCCAGAATACTGCGATTATGGGTAAAGACAAGGCTTCCCTCTTCCAGATAGGTTTCATTATTCACGGTCTTGGTACCGGAATCTGCCTGGAAGAAAATAAAGAACAATACCACGGTAAAGATCGCACCGATAATGGCCAGAAGTCCGTATCCGGGCTTATAGTAGGAAAGCTGTGAGGCACTCATCACATCCACCACATCATCCACAAACCGTATATATGCCTTATAGGGATTGTCATTGACCACTTCATTGATGTCGTCAATGGTCTCCTGAATTTCGTTGGAATTCATTTCCCCGATCATACGACCGGAGGTAGAGATCCAGTTGTAGGCGTAATTATAAATACTGTCCCCACGATACCAGTTATCCACCAGAACGCATCCGTCACCGTGGGGGATATCAAAACCAAAGGCATTCTCATCGTAGAAATTATCACCGTAAACCATTACGTATCTGCTTTCATTGATCTCATAGCCCTGATCCGCAATGGCATAATCCTTAATGGATTCGTTCAGCGTGACTACAATGATGTCACAGCCGATCTGTACTTCTGCTTTTTCGATATAGGCCTGAAGGGACGCTTCCTCATCTGCCGTCAGCAGATCCCCCTTATCAAAAACTCTCTGCCCGTCACAGGCATTATTTCCCCGGGTATATCCTTCAAACCTGGTCTTTCCTGCCAGAAGCAAAAATACATAGATCAGTCCCAGCACCGCAAGGATCACAAAGAACACCCACATATTCTTAAAATACTTTTTCACCTTACAGCACCTCCATGATCATACGGATCAGCTGGCCTGCCAGCATGACAAACGCAAACCAGGA
>JAIKYN010000029.1 GCA_024683155.1 Lachnospiraceae bacterium
AAACGGGTCTTCTTTACGTTGATGCCCAGCATCAGTGCACTGGTCTGGTTTCCGCCGATAGCATAGAAGCTACGGCCAAGACGCAGGAATTTTAACAGAATGAAGATCAGGATCAGGCAAATGAGCGCCACTACAACGCCCAGCTCCATACGCGCCGGCACCAGGTTACCGTTCTTGGCAACATAGCCCAGCCAGGGGATCTCGATCTTGGTATCCCGCAGGGCTGCAAAACCTTCATGCTCCACCTTCTGGGGATTGACCGACAGGATGGTGGTCATACCTCTGGCAAAGAACATACCTGCCAGAGTTACAATGAAAGGCTGGATCTCCAGGTAGCTGATGAGAAAGCCATGGACCAGGCCGAAGCCCAGGCCGATGCCCAAAGCCAACAGGATGGACCCGAAGATGCTTCCTCCTCCGTTCAGGTACAGGATACAGCTCATTACAACTAAAGATGTTACCGCACCAACGCTGATATCAATACCGCCGCCGATCATCACGATGGTCAGGCCGAAGGTAACGATAATGAGAGAAGCATTATCATTTAACATATCAAAGATCTGCTGCGCATGGAGGAAACCGCCTCCCAGCAGCAGCATGGCCAGCAGATACATGCCTACGAAAATGGCAATGGTGATGGTCATGAGAAGCTGCGTATCCGTCAAAGGCTCTTTGCGAAAGTTCTGTTTTTTCATATCACTCCGCTCCTTTCGTGGATGCTTTCAGCTTCGGGGTGCGAAACTGTGCCACCCATTTCTCAAAACGAGCTTTCACCACCGGCGAACCGATGACTACCAGCAGGATGATAACGATGGCTTTATAGGCTTTTACGTCCGTGGAGGACACCTTCATGGCATAAAGGGTGATGGTCAGCATCTGGATGACGTAAGCACCGATGATACTGCCGCCGATCTTGAACTTACCGCCGCCTAAGTTATTTCCGCCGATGGCTACCGCAAGGATGGCATCCATCTCCACATCCAGCAGCAGGGTCTCGTGATTGATCAGGCCCAGGCGGCTGACGCCGATGGTTCCTGCCACCGACACGCATACGCCCAGTAAAATAAAGGACAAGAGGCGGATAAAGGTAGCATTGATACCGTTTAATCTTGCCGCGCTGCCGTTGATACCCACAGACTGTGTCAGCAATTCCAGGGAAGTAAAGTGGAACAGCAGCTTAAACAGCAGAGCCAGTGCGATCACGATGAGCACCGGAGTGGGAATGGGAATTCCCGGGATAAAGCTTCCGATGCCGGAAAGGATGGGGCTGTCTACCGTAGGAGTGGCACCGCCGTTGATCCAGTAAGCGATGGAACGACCGCAGGTGTACAGGATCAAGGTGGCGATCATTGGCTGGATATGGAATACCGCAACCAGAGTTCCGTTGAAGCAGCCAAAGAGCATGGCTACCACGCAGGCGCTTAAGAACGCCAGAAGAACTGTCCCTCCGGAAATGGAAGGCACGGATTTTAATACCTTAACAAATACGCTGCCGGCAATGGCTGCTGCAGCGCCCACACTGATATCCTGTCCGCCGCAGGCTGCCGTTACCAGGGTCATACCGATGGCAAGGACTGCCAGCTCGCTGGCACCGTTGATGATACTGATCAGGTTTCCGGCCAGTACGATGTTGCCGTCATTGTTATGCATGATCCCGATGCTGAAAAAGCCCGGATCACGGATCAGATTAAAGATCACCAGCAGGCAGATGGCGATAATGGGAATGGTCAGCTGCCCAAGACCGGCGCTGAATGTCTTTTTCGTACCGTTTTTCATCTTAAGCCTCCCCTCCTGCTATGGTCTTCATTACCTGCGCCTGGTTCAGATCCTGTCCCTTTAATTCGCCTACGATATGACGATCGCGCATGACGATGAGACGGGAACAGGTACGCAGCATCTCTTCTACCTCCGAGGAAATGAACGTCACGCTGACGCCGTCCTCTGCCAGTTTTAATACCAGTTTCTGGATCTCTAATTTAGTACCCACATCAATGCCGCGGGTAGGCTCATCCAGAATGAGATAATCCGGATGGGTGAGCAGCCATCTGGCTAAGATCACCTTCTGCTGATTGCCGCCGCTTAAGGATCCTACCGGTGTCTCCCGGCTGGCCGTCTTAATGTTCAGCACCTTGATATACTCATCTGCAAAGGCCTCCGATTCGCTGCGGCTGATGGGTTTAAAGAAACCGTTCATCACCTGCAGTGCCAGGATGATGTTTTCCCTTACGCTCAGCTCTGCGATGATACCGTCCCGCTTCCGGTCCTCAGCCAGATAGCCGATGCCGTGACGCATGGCGTCAATGGGCTTTGTGATCTTTACAGGTTCTCCTTTTATCTTCACGGCGCCGCCGGTTACTTTGTCGGCACCAAATATTGCTCGAACACTCTCACTTCGTCCCGAACCAAGCAGTCCCGTAAAGCCGTTGACTTCTCCCTTATGGATGGAGAAATCAAAAGGCACCGTCTCGCTGCTGGACAGTGACGAAGCTTCATAAAATACCTCTTTATTCTCGGTCTTTTTTTCCTCAAATTCGGACAGGGAACTAAGTTCATCCAGCTCCTTACCGATCATCTTTGCAACCAGTTCTACCTGGGGAAGATCTTCCGTCAGGTATTCCCCTACCAGTTCGCCGTTACGAAGCACAGTGATCCGGTCACTGACCTCGTACACCTGCTCCAGAAAGTGTGTAACGAAAATGATGCCCACTTCCTGTTTCTTCAGATCCCGCATGAGATCAAACAACATATTTACTTCTTTATCATCCAGAGATGAGGTGGGCTCATCCAGGATCAGCACCTTACACTGCATATCCACCGCACGGGCGATGGCTACCATCTGCTGTACCGCCAGGGAACAGCTTCCCAGCTGCTGGGTGCTTCTGGCAGGAATTCCCAGTTTCCCCAGGATCTCATCTGCCCTTTTTTCCCGGTCCTTATGCTTTACCCAAAGACTGTCATCCCGTCCGATGAACATGTTCTCGGCAACGGTCAGGTTGGGGCACAGGGTTATCTCCTGATACACCGTACTGATGCCGTGATTCTGGGCATCCTGGGGAGAACGGATCACGACCTTTTCTCCGTCAACGGTGATCTCACCGCCGTCCATCTGGTATACACCGGTCAGGATCTTGATCAGCGTGGACTTACCGGCTCCGTTTTCTCCCATGAGTGCATGGATCTCGCCCTTCCGCAGAGTGAAGTCCACGTTACTCAGCGCCAGAACTCCGGGAAAACGCTTATCAATATGACGCATTTGCAGCAAGCAATTTTCCTGCATTCCTACTACCTCCTAAAAAAGCGCAACTGAGCTGCTTTTTACAGCTCAGCTGCGCCAAGTTGGTCATCTTATGACTTATTCACCTAAACCATAGGTATCGATATCACTCTGCGTGATGGTCTTTGCATCAAAGCCCTTCTCTTCGTTGATGATCTTCTTGGAAGAGTTGGTGGTAACGCCCTTGATCAGGTCGCTGATGATCTGAGCCTGGAACGGTGAGCACTGTCCATCATAGTTCCATGCGCCTGCCAGCAGTTCTCTCAGAGCCCACTTGTTGCAGTCGAAGCCCATAACGATAACCTTGCCGTCTACACCGTGGGTAATACCGGCTTCATCCAGTGCTGCTACAGCACCCTTAGCCATACCGTCGTTCTCTGCATAGATAACGTTGAAGTCTTCACCGCTGTTGATCACGGATTCAACGATCTTCTTAGCTTCTGCCTCATCCCAGGTAGCGGTCTGCTGAACGATCTTGGTCATCTTGCCGGAAGCAAACTGCTCGTCCAGAGCACCGGTACGTCCGATCTGTGCATCGGAACCCATAGCACCCTGAATATGGATCACATTGTAAGCATCCAGATTTTGGTCTAACAGCCACTTAACTGCGGTCTCGCCTTCCTTTGCCATATCGGAAACAACGGCTGCCTCATACAGGCTTTCGTCTACATCGATCATACGGTCAAAGAGGTAAACCTTGATGCCGGCTTCCTGAGCCTTCTTCAGAACTTCGTCCCAACCTGTGGTCTCAGCTGCGGAGATCAGCAGATAGTCAACGCCTTCTGTGATGAATCCCTGAGCTGCCTGGAGCTGCTCATCGTTCTTCAAGCTGTAAGCAGTCTTTAATTCGTATCCGTTCGCTGCCGAGAAAACAGCTTCCATATCCTTAACGTTTGCTTCACGATAACCGGACTCGGAAGGGGGATTGTTAACTACACCCACCTTGATGGTTCCGCCGGAAGAAGATCCACCGGAAGCAGCGCCGCCGCTTGCCCCACAAGCGGTAAGGACGAGACTCATGGTCAGAATGACTGCGATAAGCATTGATCTGAACTTTTTCATTTTTACTATTCCCTCCATTTCAAACTATAGTTTTTTGCCGCATGCGGCTATCTGACTAAAACGATAAACCATTTGAAATTGAAGGTAAATTAACGTTGATTTTGATTTTGTTCAAAATGCTTTTGGTTTGAAACGCTTATTTTCTAAAAAAGTTAAAAATGATTTTACTCCGGTTGATTTTGATTTTGCACACGGTACTCCGATGGCGTAATTCCGGTATTTTTCTTAAAGATGTAACTGAAATAGTGGGCATCGTTATAGCCGACTTCCCTGGCGATCTGGGAACTTCGAAGGTCCGTGGATCGCAGGAGCTCCCGTGCCTTATTCAGCCGCAGGTAGATCAGATACTCCGTAAAGGTCTGACCGTTCTGTTGGGAAAAAACCGTGGAAAACCGGCTGTTGCTCATGCTGACGGCTTTGGCCACATCCTGCAGCATGAGATTGGGATCCGTAAAATGCCGGGACATGAACAGCTTGGCATCACTGATCACCGTAGGTACCTGCTTGTCATCGGACACCTCTCCCATCTCCCGAACGCCCAGGATCAGGGGCTGTTCATCCTCCCGCTTTACCAGGATATGGCGGATATGCCGGGCGGTCTTAAAGCTGTAGTAGATCTTCTCCGGGGCATCCACGATCTCTCCGATCCCCACGCGGATCTCCCCGCAATCCGAACGTTCCAGCTCCCTTACCAGAGATGAGGCAAATGCATAGGCTCTCTCCTCTGCGTCCTCTGCTGTGTCGCCAAGTACCAGTAATCGGGTTCCGGTACGGCTGGCGGAAGCATGAACGATGCCGCCGCTTCCGTCTGCCAGGGCTTCTGCCGCATCCTGACCGGATCCTACCGGTGTAAAAGCCGCATCGATCACCGTATACCACGGGGCTTTCACCATGCACCCCATGGTTTCCAGCTGATCCAATACGTTCCCTGCATCCTCTTCTGCTGCCTCGTCGGAAAACAAAGAGCCGATGAGTTTCTCCCGGAGGAACTTCTGATCTCCGCCCATACGGGCCCTGAGGCTTGCCGCATGCTCCATGGTAGTGCGTTCATCTTTCAGCTGGGTGCTGACCCGGTCCAGAACCGTGCGCAATTCCACGGAATTAATAGGTTTTAACAGATATTCCCGGACACCAAGCTGAATGCAGCGGCGTGCATATTCAAATTCATCGTAACCGCTTAAAACAATGATCCCGATCCAGGGCATCTGGCCCCGCAGGATCCTGCATAATTCCAGTCCATCCATAAAGGGCATCTTAATATCGGTGATCACAATATCCGGATTGGTATCACGGATCATGGGAAGGGCCATCTCACCGTCCGGTGCCTCTCCCACTAAAGTATACGGAGTTTCCTCCCAGGGAAAGGATTCCCGGATGCCTTCCCGGATCACGATTTCATCGTCAACCAGAAACACTTTCATCTTCGTATATCTCCTCTCTCGTTCTGCAAGGCACCTGGAAGCTTACAACGGTACCGTCTTCATTGCTTTCGATCTGCAATCCTTCCGTCTGGTTGTAATACAAACGGATCCGCAGGTTCACATTGACAAGACCAAAACCGCCGCCTCCTTCGCTGACGGAAGGCTGGCCTTTTTTCATACGCTCGCTGAGATCCCGCAGTTGTTCTCTGGTCATTCCTGAGCCGGTATCTCTCACCGTAAATACCAGCTGACCATCCTCCATCCTGCCGGAAACCTTAATGGTTCCGCCGCCCCGTTTGATCTTAATGCCGTGATACAGGGCATTTTCCACCAGGGGCTGCAACAGAAGCTTCAGGATATAGTATTCTCCCATATCATCAGGAATATCGATCTCATACCGCATGATATCCCGGTAACGGGTCTGCTGGATCTTAAGGTAACCTTCGATGTGCTTCTTTTCCTGGCTGATGGGGATCCAGTCCGCACCGGAGGATAAACTGATACGGAAGAAATCGCTAAGAGCGTTGGTCAGCTGAATGACCTCTGCCATCTCTCCGGCTTCCGCTTTCCATAGGATGGCATCCAGGGTATTGTACAGGAAATGGGGATTGATCTGCGCCTGCATGGTACGAAGCTCCGCTTTACGCAGTTTCCGGCCATCCTCCTGACTCTTCTTCATCATTTCTTCCAGATGATCCGCCATGATGTTTACCTGACGGGTCAGATTCCGAAGTTCCGTTACATCCGTCTCCGGAAGACGGGCATCCAGAGTTCCTTCTGCCAGGACCGCAGATACCTTCTCCAGTTGTTCGATGGGCTCCCGGACGAACTGGGCCGTAGCCTTCATGGACCGCTTCCGGAAGAAGAGCGCGGCCACCACGATGAGGGCTTCCGCTACCGCCGTCATGATGATGCCGATCAAAAGGTTCAGGCTCATCCGGCCGGTGGCTGCAATTTCCATGGCAACATAATCGTTGAGCATGCTGTCCACCAGTGCCGCCACATCCCGCACTTCCACCAGCACCGCTTCATTTTCCACCACAGGCACCTGATCCCGGATATTGAGACGGATCTGATCCACGTAGTTTTCCAAAGTCTGCATGGTACGGCTTGCCACGATAAGGGACAGACGGCTGTCCTGCCCGCTTCGCTCCGTAATGGATTCAATGGTCTCGTTTACCTCATAGATCTGCGCATAGATCTTGCTTTCATCAAAGGTCTCACGGCCGCTGACAATGTTCCAGGCACTTCCGGGGATCTCCTCTGCCACCACCGTTTTCAGGTTGGCGATCGTCTCCATGCGCACAATGGAACTATGATATTTTGCTGCATAAAAAAGCATCAGAGACAAACTGATGATGATGGGAAGGACCAACATTAACACCAGGCGATGACTCAGGTTATCGATCTGTCCCAGGATGCTCTTTTCTTTCCGCACATTTCCCATAAACAGATCCTCAATAGCCTCTCGGTTCGATGGTGGCAGGATCCATCTCATCGGTAAATACTTCCTCTACGGGATGGATCACCTCTTCCACTGCTTCCCCGGCCTTCAGTTTGAGGGCCGTCTCCATCAGTTCTTTCCCAAGCTTGGGCGTACATTCCACCACGCAGTTGATCTTTCCTTCTTTTAAGACATCGATAGCTTCCTGTCCGCCGTCGATGGAGATAATGATCATATCACTTCCCGGGGTAAAGCCTGCCTTCTCGATCTCCGGCAAAGCCCCCAGGGTCATCTCATCATTATGGCTGAAAACCACATCGATACTGTCCCCGTAGGTTTCCAGAAGAGAACGCATGCACTCCGCTCCCCGGCTTTTTAAGAAATCCCCGTCAATGCTTTCCATGACCTGCATTCTGGGATCACCCGCCAGCGTATCCACAAACCCGGCCTGACGCTGACGCATAGGGGTGGAGTTCTCCGTGCCGGTTATTTCCACGATATTCACCTGTTCCATTCCCAGGCTGTCTGCCTTCCGGATCAGGTACTCCGCCGCCATAACACCTTCTTTATAAAAATCCGCGCCAATAAGACAGGTGGTCAGTCCCTCTGTCTGGGTACTTACATCCCTGTCTACCAGGACCACCGGTATCCCGGCGTCCTTCGCTTCCTTCAGCACGTTGTCCCAGCCCTCTTCCACAATGGGCGAGAAGGCAATGACATCCACCTTATAGGCAATGAAACGGCGAATGGCTGCGATCTGATTTTCCTGTTTCTGATTGGCATTTTCCAGCATCAGACTGATGCCGTAACGATCGGCCTGTTCTTCAATATCCCGGGTATTCCCGATTCTCCAGGCACTTTCCGAACCGATCTGGCTGACCCCAAGCAGCAACGTCGGCTCCACCTGTTCTTCCGCCTTTTTCCCGCACCCGCATAACAGCAGACCGGTCATAAGCAGACACAGGCCACAGTGAATGACTCTCGACTTCACTTTCTACCCCCTGTTTACATGTCCCAAGTTTTTCCCCAAGTGTTCCTTCTTCTTTCATCCCACTGTTAAAATAGTGGGTTTTCTCCCCCGTAAAGAGGTTATAACGTACGCTGCGCCAGTAGCCATGCGGTGATATGCATGGACTGCTGGAAATTCCCCTCTTGGATCATGGTTTCGATCTCTTCGGCCGTGTAGCGTTCCACGCCCAGATATTCCGTCTCGTCCAGATGCTGGCCCGAAACCTTCCGGCAGTTCTTCGCCACAAACAAATGGGCGTAATTATCTGCCATAGTGGCATTGGAGGCTACCGTCAGCAGATGCTGCCAGTCATCGGATTCGTAACCCGTCTCTTCCGATAACTCCCGGCGTGCTGCTGCCAGGGCTTCCTCCGAGGACAGATCCTCTGCCCCTCCGTACTCTTTTCCGTCCCTGCGCTCAATACCCCCTGCGGGAAATTCCGTGGTCACCTTACGGATCCCCTGTCGGAACTGCCGCACGCACAAGAACTTTCCTTCCGTATCCTGTGCCACCACAACCACATAATTGCGGCGGCTGTAGGTATAGAAAGGCTCAAATACTTTTCCGTCGGGAAAACGATAGGCTGACTTTCGAAAATCCACCCATTCGTCCGTTACAATATGCTCTGTGGAGATCTCCTCCCAGGCAAGGGGATCCTTGCCGGCCCCCTGCTCTCTGTTTTTGATATCTGTTTCCTGATTCATATCCATATGTTTATCTGATCGTTTTTCCTTATTTCTTTTTACTCCACCGATCACCCGAAATACAGCACGGAATCGTCAATGTCTTCCACTTTGGCAAAGCCTGTGTTGCTCATGATAAACCGCAGTTCTTTATTTACATGACCGATGAATTCCTTCACGCCGTCCACACCCAGATCTTCCAGCGGACGCATCATGGAACGGCCTACTGCAGCTGCATCTGCTCCCAGGGCCAGTGCCTTAAAGACATCCGCACCGCTTTCAATGCCGCAGTCCTCAATGATCTTCACATCCGTGCCTTCCAGTGCTTCCCTGATCTGCGGCAGGATCAGCATAGGCGGAATGGCATAAGGCATTCTGCCGTGATGATGACTGATGATAATGGCTTTTGCTCCGATCTTTGCGCATTTTACCGCATCCTGTACGCTGAGGACCCCTTTTACCACAAAGGGCAGTTTATAATCTTCCACATAGGAAGCCAGCATGTCGGAACTTTGGGATGCCATTTTCTCCCCTACCACAATATCATATCCTTCGTTCCCGAAGATATGGTCAATATCCATTCCGATGCCAAAAGCACCCGCTTCTTTGGAAAAAGCCATCTGATCCCGCACCTTGCCGTTATCCGCATAAGGCTTAATGATCCGGATGGTCTTAGCTCCCGTATTTACGATCTTCCGGAAGTCTTCATTCTCCATCATACCGCAGAAGTTCAGAATATTGCACTCTTTGGCGGCAACGGAATATTCCTCCAGACCGGTTAACTCCCGTCCGTTGTAACAGGGCAGATGGGAAAATGCCGGTGTCATCACCGGGCTGTCAAAGGTACTTCCCAGCAAGGAGACGGACGTATCCGCCACCTTGGAATCAATGAGACGCTGCTCGATAAGGATGGTATCCATATATTCCGCAGTGATGCGGTTCGCGTCGGATATTCTCTTATATTCCATGTAATCGCTCCTTCAGTACGCCAAAGTACTTGATATAATCTTCGTCACTGTTTAAATGTTCCAGAATGACCGGCATATCCGGATCCAGTCCGGCCATGGCCTTTGCATAATATTCCAGAGGGAATTCGCCTTCTCCCGGTGCACATTCTTCCAGACGAAGGGTGAATTCTTCCGCCATATGCACATCCTTGATATGACAACTGCGGATCTTTTTGCCGAGAAGTGCCACACATTTATCTATGAACAGTTCGGCGATATAATAGCGCTCCGTAGAGTTGACCATATTCACCATATCCATATGTACCGCAAACCGGTCACGATCGACTTCTTCCAGAAGCATCCGATAGTCTTCCGGACCCGAAGGCACCATCCAGGGCATGGGTTCCAGGGTAAAATACGTATTCTTCACATCGGCACGGTCAATGATCTCCCGCACGGTGCGAATGATCAGCCGGCGGGTCTCAGGACTGTAATTGGACTTATAATGTCCGTCCCAGCGAGGACCGGTAGATCCTGCCACATTCACGGCGCATCTTGCCCCCACGAAATCCGCCAGGCGAAGCTGCTCCACACAGTAATCCAGATTCTTCTTCCGCTGCTCGGGA
>JAIKYN010000195.1 GCA_024683155.1 Lachnospiraceae bacterium
TCTGAAGCTTGCTGCAAAAGGGGATCTCTATACGGAGGTGGATTACGATTTCCGTACCGGAACCCTGATCTTCGACAGGACCCATAGCGGAACCGGGAGAGACTGCGCCCATATGCGAAGGGTAAAGACAGAAAATGCAGACGGACATCTGAGACTGCGGATCCTGATGGATCTGTATTCCGTGGAGATGTTCGTAAATGACGGAGAGATGGCATTAACCTCCGTGATCCGTACTCCCATGGAGTGTGATCAGATCCGGATGCAGGCAGTGGGTAAGGTAAAAGCCAATATCAAAAAATACGACATCAATGTCAGATAATATGAGGCGGGAAAATGAAATTTAACGGTTTTTCTATTACCGACGGGGGAGAAACAAAACCGGGAATATACGAGAACTTTACCTTATCAGTGAAGATCACGCCCTATACCTATGAAAGCTGCGACAGTGGCATTCTGGATTGCCTGCGGGAAGATACGGCCGAAGGGATCCGGATCACCGTTGGGAAGGGCGGACATGTGAAGGTGTGGATCGGCATCCATCAGGATGTAGTTTACCTGGAAAGTCTCAGGGCCCATCTGGATTATCAGAAGGAGAATCTGGTGACCATCGGATTCTGGGGAGAGGCCGGCTGGGTAGATCTTATGATCAATGGCTGCCATTCCATGCGTAAACAGTTTGCAAGACATGGAAAATGCTATCTGCCGGAAGGCCGGTACAGCATCGGGCGGATGAAAGAACAGGGAAAAGATCCCAGAAAGGGATTTTTTCATGGAGAGCTGGAAGAGTGGCGGTTTGAGGAAATTTATCACAGCGTGGACGAAACATTGGCAGAACAGCAACAGATGTTGCGTTCTTCCAAAGAAACGGATCTTTATGAAGGCATACCGGTAAAACAGGATCGGTATCATACGGTCTACCATCTTTGTCCGCCTGCTAAGTGGATGAATGAGCCTCATGCCGCCTTTTATAAGGATGGTTATTACCATATTTTCTATCAGGCCAATCCCCATGGTCCGATTTGGGACAATATCTGCTGGGGGCACCTGGTTTCCTCGGATATGGTGAACTGGACCTATGAAGGGATTGCATTAAACCCGGACAGCGAACCGGATAATGAGATTGACCCGGACGGCTGCTGGTCAGGAAGTACCTGCATCAACGAAGAGGGAGTACCGGTGATCTTCTACACAGCCGGAAATAACCAGTATCTGCCGAACCAAAGCGTAGCCACAGCTGTACCGGCGGATCCGACGGATCCCAAATGCCGGATCTGGAAAAAACAGGGTGTACTGCAAAGACAGCCCTTAGACATAGGCTTTACCGGGGAATTCAGAGACCCTTATGTGTTCCGACGCGGCGGGAAATACTACATGCTGGTGGGAACCGGAGATCGCTGTAACGGAGGCGGAAACGCACTGGTCTACAAAGGAGATACCATAGACACGCTTGCTTTGCAGGGAATGCTTATGGATTATCAGTATGAGCTGTGTCCGGAAGCGGGCCATGTATGGGAACTGCCTGTTCTTTTGCCACTCTATGATCAACGCGGCGTCCATCAGGCAGATATTTTTTTGCTTTGCTCCTGTCAGGTGGAAAACGGAAGGGTGGAAACCTATTATTTTCTGGGGCACTTCAATGAAGAGACCTGTAAATTTCAGGCGCAGTCCGCAACCCCGGGGCTGATCGATCTGGGGCGCAGCATTTTTACCGGTCCAAGCGGTATTGTGACAAAGGATAAGCGGAGCATTCTGTTTACCATTGCCCAGGGAGGAAGAAACCCTGTGGATGAATTCCAAAGCGGCTGGGCCCACAACGGCGGTATGCCGGTGGAACTGTCCATGGAAGAGGGGGCACTAAGAGTACGCCCCATCCGGGAGATCGAAAGCTATTTTACGGAAACGGTTTATGAAGGAACGGATCCGGAAGAGGCAGCAGATATCCTGCTTCTGGAACATAAGGCAGAGCTTACGGCAACCGGACGGGGACTGACGCTGGAACTGCAGGCAGGAAACGACAGTGTGATCCTGTCTTATTCCAAGGATAGCGGAATCTTCCGCTCATTTCGAAAAAGCGATCCCGGGCAGTGCAGCATAGACCGCGGAGCGATCGATCATGTACAGATTCCGGAAGAGGAGTCGATCCAACTAGAAATACTGGTGGATCATTCCCTGGTGGAGATCTATCTGAATCGGAGAAAGAGTATCAGCCTTCGGAATTATGAATATGAAGACGGATACCGGTTAAAGGCTGGACCGGAGGTTTCCTTTAAGATCAGGAGGTACCATGGACCCCAGGAATGATACATATTTTTATCAGGAACCCGGGAGCCGTGTGGGGGATGTGATCCCCAAATACATCGACGGCCGATTTGAGATCTTTTATTTAAAAGGCTATATGGGGCCTGCTCCGGAAGGAGCAAAGCATGGCTGGCATCATATATCGGCTTCTTCCGTGGATCGATTAGGGCCTTCGAAGCCTATCGGCGTCATGGGAGGTACCGGCGATCTGATCCGGGTAAACGGAACCTGGCACCTGTTTGCCTGCATCTTTCCGGAAGGAAAACAGCTGGTGACCCATTACGTGGGAATCGATGATTCGCTGGAACATTGGGAATATGTGGAAGAAGATACCTTTGGCCCGGACGGCAGGATCTATGATCTTTCAGATTGGAGGGATCCGCGTATTCTTTGGGATGAGGCGCAGGGGCTGTATCATATGTATCTGTGCGCCAGAGAAAAGACCGATCATGCCCGAGGGGGCTGCGTGGGGCACTGTGTATCCAAAGATCTGAAGCATTGGAACTATCTGGAACCCTTATATGCACCCGGGCGATTTTGCGGAGCCTGCGAATGTCCGGATGTGTTCCGGGAAGGAGACTGGGAATACCTGGTATTTTCTGCATATACCAATCTGTACGGAACGTATTATGTGAAACGCAGGGTTGGATCGGATATCTGGCAGATCCCTGCCCGTCGCTTTGATGCCAGAGCGTTCTATGCGGCCAAGACTGCTTCAGACGGAGAGCATCGCTATCTCTTTGGCTGGAATCCCACCAAAGAGGAAGATATATTCGGATACTGGCCTTCCAACAGGAAAGAAAAAGATCTTCGTACCTATGACTGGGGCGGAAGTATGGTGATCCATGAGATCACGCAGGATGCGGAAGGAAATCTGTGGCTGCAGGCACCGGAAGAGAAACTGCGCCTTTTGGGTCCACGGGAGGAACTGAGCATACCTAAAAAAGGCATCGGCTATAAGAAGGAAACAGTGATCCCTGTAGAACAGGAGAGTGTTACACTATGGGAAGATCCCGGGGAAGCCTTTGAATTAGAGGTGAGCTTTTCCGCTGAAAGATCCGGAGAAATGGGCGTGCTCCTGAAGGCAGACCCGGAACTGAAACAGTTCTATAGCATCGTGGTGGAACCGGAACGGGGAAGGATGCAGTATAAAAGCCATATCCGGTGTACCGAAGAGGGAGGTAAGACCTTTCCCTATGATGTGGAACTGGAGACCTTTTTTCCTGTTCCGGATGACGGAAAATATCATCTGCAAGTGATCGTGGAACGGGAGACGGGAGTTGCCTATATCAATGATAAGGCAGCACTTAGTTTTCGAATGTATGACCGGAAGGAAGGACATGTGGGTGCTTATATCCCGTCGGATGGAACAATCCTGCATGCAGGTCTGCAACGGTTCATCGAAAAATAAACATATCAGCAATGAATAAAACAGAGGACGGATCCTCGGATTCTTCGTATAATGAAAAAGAGGAAGGCGGAAGTCCTATGAAGATCCTGCTGGTAATGGATATGCAGAAAAAATACATGCACCTGTACGACCGGGGCCTGGTGGAGCGAGTGAATGCGCAGATCCGAGGGGCAAAGTCTGCAGGTGCTGTTGTTGTCTATATGCGAAATAAGGGCACGGAGCAGGAAGCGGAAG
>JAIKYN010000203.1 GCA_024683155.1 Lachnospiraceae bacterium
CCACCATCAGCCGTACCGCTGACCAGCATTTCTTCTATCGCTCGGAAAACGAGGAAGATCTCCGTAACAGCGAACTCTATCGGCAATGCGCCGGACGCTCTTCCTACTATGCACTGTTTCCTTCGGAAGAAGACGGCGCCGCATTTCGGTACGGACATGCCATGATCCGTCTTCCGGAACGGGATATCATCGCTTTGGTGGAATTTACCGTAGATGCCGGAAAGCTTCAGTTTCTTACGGAAAGCAGCAAAAATGAATGGATCTGCCTGTTTGATACACAGGGAAATCTGATCTACTCAGATTCCCCCTTAACAGAACAAAGCGACCTGGACGCTGTTTTCCAAAGCCAAAATACCGGCGATTATCTTACGTTGGAAGGGACGCAGTACCTTATGGTTTCCCGCAAGGGAAATCTGGACCTCATACTGGTTTCCATGATCCCGGTGCAGGAGATCACCGCACAGATCCGGGAATCACAGATCCTCGGTCTTTTCTGGGGGCTGGTCATTCTGATCCTGGCCTTGCTCCTGTCCTATGCACTGATCCGCTATCTGTCCCGTCCTCTTGGGACCCTGTCGGAAATGCAGGGGCATGTTGGTGCCGGACAGTTTGAACCCATTGATATCGGTGGTTGCATGGAAACAAAACATCTCAGTGATTCCTACAACCATATGACCCGTGAGATCCAGGAACTGATCCAGAAAAATTACACGTCTCAGATCAATGAGAAATCCGCCCGGTTAACTGCCTTGGAAGCACAGGTGAATCCGCACTTTTTATATAATACCCTGCAAGCCATCGGTTCCGAAGCACTTTTAAACGATCAGCAGAATATCTATACCATGCTGGTTTCTCTGGCATCCAACCTGCGCTATTCCATAAAAGCTCCCAACACCGTACTGCTCCGGGAAGAACTGCAATATACCGACAACTACATCATGCTGCAGAAGATCCGCATGGAAGATAAACTGACCGTTACACGACGCATCGACGATTCTCTTCTGGATGTGCCGGTGCCTAAGATCTCCCTGCAGCTATTGGTGGAAAATTCCATTCTCCATGGCATTCGCGGGACCAAGAATTCCATTTCCATCACCATAGAGACCTTCCGCAGGGAAGAACATCTGGTGATCCGGGTAACCGATGACGGAGTCGGCATTCCTCCGGAGGAACTGGAACAGATCAAGGGTCACTTCCAGGAACAGACCCTGACCAATCCCAATCCCCAGCTGGGCTTATCCAATCTCTACAATCGTATCCACCTGATGTATAAAGAGGATGCTGTTCTGGAGATCACATCCTCCGTAGCTAAGCCAAGTTACACTTCTGTTTCCGTCATCCTTCCCATTCACAGGGCGACCGAAACACGCTTCCCGGCCTGAATGGCCCCGGAAAATTCACTGTTTCCTGCCGGATCGTTCCGGCAGATCATTTGGATCAGGAGAACAACTATGTACAAAGCTTTGATCATTGACGATGAAAAACCGGTACGCATTGCCATTCAGAAGCTGGCCAATTGGCGTAAATACCATGTTTCCCAGGTTTATCAGGTAGAAAACGGACTGGAAGCCCTGCACTCCATTCGGGAAGTGCATCCGGACATCGTGTTTGTAGATATGCATATGCCGGTCATGGACGGCGTCGGTTTCCTGGAAAAGGCATCCAGGGAGTTTTCCAACATCGTCTATATCGTCATCAGTGGCTACGATGATTTTTCTTACGCGCAAAGTGCTCTTCGATACGGAGCCTCGGAATATCTGCTGAAACCCGTAGTGGCCGATGAATTAAACCACGCTGTGGAAAAAGCTATCCTCACCCTGAATCCTCAGGAAGACTTTGGTACCTGTGAAGACGAACCCTCCATTACGGCAGAAGAAGTCATCGATATAATCCACGAAGCCATCACCACCCGGTACAGCGAAACCATTAAGATCAGCGACTTCGCGGATAAATACTTCTTTTCCAGAGAATATCTTTCCAAGTTATATAAAACCCAATTCGGACTGGGCATCTACGAAGATCTGTCCCGGATCCGCATGGAACGGGCCATGTGTCTGCTGAAGGACCCTGCCATTCAGATCCAGGATATCGCCGCACGGGTCGGTTTTACGGATACCAACTATTTTTCCAAGGCTTTTCGCAAATACACAGGACTCACCCCTTCGGAATACCGAAAGGCCAATTAGGCATAAAAACACCGCAGCCATTTTGACTGCGGTGTATCCTTTTAAATACTGAAATTCAGATTTCCAAGACGTGCCCGTTGCTTCTCCAGCAGATCCGCCACCGTTACGTGATCGACCACGCCGTTAATGGCATCTGCCAGCTGCTGCCACACTTCCAGTGTCTCGCAGGTATCACAGCGCTCACACTGGGGCGATGTGACGTCCATACACGCCACCGGATTTAAGGAACCTTCGGTCAGGCGAAGGATCATGCCCACGGTGTATTCCGAAGGGTCTTTGGCCAGCATATATCCACCCTGGGCGCCTCTTACACTGGTAAGATAGCCTGCTTTGGTCAGGATGCCGATGATCTGCTCCAGATATTTCTCCGAAATGCCCTGCCTTCTGGCAATATCCTTCACCTTAATACACTCTCCGGTATTATTATCCGCCAGGTCCACCATCACACGGACCGCGTATCGTCCTCTTGTCGAAATCTTCATAAATTCCTCATTTTCCTTTTGACATCCATGATCCTCAGCCCTTTGACCAGCCGATCATAGGCCATCGTTTCAGGATATAGTTCCCCATCCGGGATTCTCACCCGTTTATGCTCAGTCTGCAAACAGCGGGGTAGACAGATAACGGTCTCCGGAATCCGGAAGCA
>JAIKYN010000214.1 GCA_024683155.1 Lachnospiraceae bacterium
TTCATACTCTTGCGGAATCGGGCTGTCACAACTGTCACTCCCGAAAAAAAAGAGCCCATCCGTTATGCAACCCGGGTGGAATCCAATCTTGCAAATGAAGGAGATGAGACACAAAACGAGACTGACAAGGTCAATTCCTATTCCAACCTGAGTGTCCTGACACAATTAAACCGTGTGAACGGGACTTATTTCTTAGTAGATTGTTACCATAATCAGATTTTGTATAACGATAATTTGACTGATCCGATCATCGACTGGAAGGTTATGACCCGGGATATGAACCTGGGGCATACCATCGCGTCCGATGGAACGGTATATTTGGTAGACGATACGGAAAATGCAAGAATTCTTGTATTTGAAAAAACCGGAGAGGATTTTGTTCTGACCCAGATCATGGATAACGTCGGAGTAAGACCTCATTACATTGTTTATAACGAAACGGATGCTTTGTTTTATGCCTGGAGCAGTATGACCGGAGAAATGTACCGTTTGAAGAGAGATCCGGAGGATACGGATGTCTATCTTCAGGATGTTTTGCGTGTGGAAGCGTTAAACGGCATCTATATCCGCTCCTTCTATATAGAGGGGGACAGTATCTATCTGATTTCCGGAAATGCAGTCATCACGGTGGTAAATAAAGATACCTTTGAAGTAACGGAGACCATTCCGGTTCCGGAAAGTATATCGGGTATGGCCAATCTGATCCACATAGGATCTTATTACTATATAACGGTTTCCACGGATCTGGCGGGAAACCAGGATGCGGCCACATTTATCCGGACCAAAGATCTTCATAATCTTATAAACGGGGATTATGAGGATATTTATTCGCTGTTTATCGGCGGTGGCACGCCTTATAACATCACCAGGCTGGACAATACCTATTACCTGACGGAACATCGTCTGGAGGGCCATGCATTGTGGAGCTTCCAGGTGGATGAAAACGACAATATCATCCATGTTACAGCGATATATTGATGTAACGGCGATATATTAATGTAACGGCGATATATTAATGTAACGGCGATTTATTTATATAACGGCGATATATTCAGGGAATGTATATACATCAATGAAACTGCTTTATAGGAAGGGGGAATTATGCGCATTATTTTTGTACGGCACGGGGAGCCGAATTACGAGAAGGACTGCCTGACGGATAACGGCAAGGGGCAGGCAAAGCAGGTGGCACAGCGCCTTAAAAAAGAGGGGATCACCGAGATCTGGGCTTCGCCTCAGGGAAGGGCTGTGGAAACAGCGCAGGAAACGTCTGCACTGCTGGATCTGCCCATTCAAACACTGGATTTTATGCACGAGATCTCCTGGGGAAGCCGGGATGGGGCTCCCATTTACCTGGGCGGACATCCCTGGAATCTGGTCGATGAAATGGCAAGACACGGAGATAACCTAAACGATCCGGACTGGAGAAACCATGCATATTTCCGCAATAATACGGCGGTAGATTGTGTGGACCTGGTACAGGAGAAGATCGATGAGTGGCTCTCGCGGCTTGGATACGACCGCAAGGGCTTTTATTATGACCACAGACAAGCAGAAGAAGAACATCGGACCATTGCCCTGTTCAGCCATGGAGGTTCCTCCTGTGCGGCCATGAGCCATATCCTCAATCTGCCGTTTCCCTATTTGTGTGCCATGCTGCACATTGATTTTACGGGGATCGTGATCCTTCGGATGGACCGCAGCAAAGGGGTGGGAACATTGCCCTGCATGGCACTGGGCAATGACCGGATGCATATAATGGAAAAGCGATGAAACAGGTATAACTGCTTCATCGCTTTTTTAGTTGGTTTATCGGATCCTTCGGTTATTTCAAAGAGTGAAACGATCAATATACTGGCTGATCCGGTTTGCAGATTCGGCAACCGTTGCAGCGGATTCATCCACACCGTGGGAACTGTCAGCGACACGTACAGCACTTTGCGCTACATTCTCAACGGTAGCGGTAACTTCTTCCGTGCTGGCGGACTGTTCTTCGGAGATGGCAGCAAGGGAAGTGGCGATGGTATCTACTTTGGATACTTTGCTGATCATCTCTGTCACGGTGGTGCTGGTAATATCCAGATTGCGGAAAATCTCTTCGAAGGTTGCACCGGCAGTGGATACTGCATCAGCGCTTGTCTGGATTTCCTTCATATTAACCTGAGATTTGTCGGACAGGTTCTGGATCTGAGCAGCAATATCCTGGACAATCTGATCGATCTGGGTAGCGGATTGAGCACTTTCGTTTGCTAACTGACCGATCTCGGTAGCCACAACAGCAAAACCACGTCCGGCTTCTCCGGCACGGGCTGCTTCAATGGAGGCATTCAGAGACAGAAGATTGGTCTGCTCTGCGATAGAACTGATCATCTCGATGATGGAGGTGATCTGCTTTGCGGAATCATTCACCGTATCTACAACGGACGCCATATCTGCCATGGAAGCGGAAATGGTATTCATCCCTTGTTGTACGTTATCCATATCACGCTGGCCGTTTTGCGCTTTGCTAACTAATAAGGATACGGTAGCATTACAAGAATCACCCTGTTCGGAAAGATCCCGAACTTCGCCGGCCAGATCGGTAGCGTTGCTGGCCAGCTCCGCTACGGCACTGTTCATACCATCCATGGCATCCGTGATCTGTGACATGGCATCGGACTGTTCTTTTGCTTGTTCATTTAAGATTTCGGAAGCATTCTGGCTGATCCGGGATTCATCGTTAAGCTGTGTGGAAAGAGCCTGAATCTCAGTAAGAGTATTGTGCATCTGATCCACATAGTCTTTCATGGATCGATTCATCAAACCGATTTCGTCATTTCCTGAAGCTGCGATGGAAACGGTAAAATCGCCGCTTGCGATCTTGGTAATGGTATTTGTCAGGGCAGAAACGGGTTTACTTACCATCTTCTGAACTAACGTCCAAAGAACAGCGGCAATGATGGCGATCATAATGACCATGATGATCAGGGATACAACTTGAAAACGATTCATTTCTGCCAGGACATCATCTTTTGCTACAGTACTGACTAAAGTCCAATTGGTTCCGGGAACTTCTGCAGGAGAAACATAACTGGATCTGCCTGAGGTATCACGAAGTTCGATCACATCCGATTGACCGGCGATCACCGCCGAAGCAATGGCATTTAAAAAAGCATCTTCCGAATGCTGGGAGGCTTTTGTTCCGTTAAAGGATGCATCCGTATAGGAAAGAACCGTATCCCCATCCAGTAAAAGAGAAGTACCGGTATCCAGCGGTTTTAATGCAGCTACCTGGGAAACGATCTGATCCAGAAGCATATCAATGGCACAAACAGCCACCCGACCATCCGTGAATCGGATCTTACGGGATAAGGATACAACCAGAGAACCGGTATCGGAATCGACGTAAGGTTCTCCAATGGTGATGTCCCCCTCGATTGCTTGCTGATACCAGTCCCGTTCTGTGATCACATAATCACTGCCGGGAACCCAACCGGAAGGATCGATCCAGGTTCCGTTTTCGAAGCCAAGATACAGACCGTTTTCTGCAAAATCATATTTATGCAGGGTGTTGGTGATCAGAAACTCGTTGATCTCTTTGTCATCCTTAAAATCTACACTTTCCAATGTATTGGCTGTGGAATTTACAAATTGCTTAAAATCCAGCATGGTGTTGCCAACCGAATAGGCATTGGCGGTAGACTCTTGCTCCAGACCGTGGGTGGCCTGTAGGGAAATGATAGTTCTTGCCTGCATGGAGACAAGAGCAATGAGAGCTATGATCGCAAGGGAGATCATAGGGATGAGAGTAAGCAGTAACTTTCCGCTTACAGTATGTTGCTTGCTGAAAGATTTTTCAGCAGTTACTACATTTTGGTTCATGGTAAACCCTCCTAAATATACAACCATTCTTATTTTTGCACATATAAACGGAAATATCAACTCAGAAACGACGATGATGCATAAATAATTCAACTATTGTTGGAAAGGAATAAAAAATGCAGACAATGATTGCAAAATATAGATCGAAATGGCAATAATCAGACTTTATAATTTGTTTATAATTCGTTTAGAAACAAATTAGCACTCGTTTATTGACAGTGCTAACAAAAGGAGGTATAACAGAGTCATCAAGAGGGGAACGAAAGATCCCCGGTACATGAAGGAGGTAGTTATCATGTTAGTACCTAGTATTTTTACAAATGATTTTGCAGACTTGTTTGACGATGTTTTTACCAATCCCTGGGGTGTTTCTACTAGAAGAGGTCCGGAGCCCAAAGCAATGAAGCCCGTTCCCATGACGACAGATGTAAAGGAATACGATGACCACTTCGAACTGGATCTGGAACTTCCCGGATTCAAGAAGGAAGAACTTCAGGCAGAACTGAAGGAAGGTTACCTTACGGTATCCGCTCAGCATGTGGAAGATCAGGAAGAGAAAGATAAGGCCGGAAAGATGATCCGTAAAGAACGTTATTCCGGTATGTATCAGAGAAGCTTCTATGTGGGTGAGAACATTGAGGAAGGCGACATCCATGCTGCCTTTGCAGATGGAGTATTAAAGCTTTCCGTTCCCAAGAAAGAGGAACAGCC
>JAIKYN010000222.1 GCA_024683155.1 Lachnospiraceae bacterium
GGTTGGATACTGGAATACCTATTTTGATGCATTGATCTACATTCAGGATCCTAATAAATATACGCTGCAGCTTCGATTAAAGGGACTGCTTACCGGAGATGAACTGAACAACTCCGCCAATCTGGAAGGGATCGGAACCCAGGTGATGTCACAGTCCTTGAAGATGGCGACGGTAGCGATCTCTACCATCCCCATTCTGATCGTATATCCCTGGTTGCAGAAGTATTTTGTAAAAGGCGTGATGATTGGCTCAGTGAAGGGCTGATTATAGATGAACTGATTCACACAAGGAGGTACTAAATGAAAAAGAGGGTATTAGCAGCATTATTAACCACCTGCCTTGCCATTACGACTCTGGCAGGATGCGGCAGCGAAAGCGCATCCACAAGCGAAGGCAGCACATCCACGGATACTGCACCGGCAGCAGAAGAACAGGCACCGGCAGCAGAGGAGCAGGTAGCAACAGCGGAAACAGAAGCAGCTTCCAAATATCAGACCACCTACGGGTCCAAGATGTTTGACGATGTGACCATTACCGTTGAGTTGTTCGATCGAAGCAATGCACCGGAAGGATCCACCATTACCGATAACCGTTGGACCAACTATGTAAACGAGCAGATGAACAAGGTAGGTATCACCGTTGAATTCGTACCCGTTCCCCGTTGGGACGAGGTGGAGAAGATGCAGACCATGGTAGCCGGCCAGACAGCTCCGGACATCACACTGACCTACACCTATGCATATGCGGAAGATTACTTTAACCAGGGTGGTATCTGGGATCTGTCCGAGTTTATCGACGGCGAAGACCAGGCGAAGAATCTGAAGGCTTACATCGGAGAGGACACCTTAAATATCGGACGGAATGCGGACAACGCATTATATGGGATCGTAGCAAGACGTGCGACCACCGCAAAGTCCAATTTCTTTATCCGCAAGGACTGGCTGGATGCACTGAATCTGGAGGTTCCTACCACAACCGAGGAACTGCACGATGTTCTTTATAAGATGGTCCATGAAAATCCCGACGGACGTCAGGATGTATGCGCCATCGTATGGAACGCATGGAACCTGAGAAAGACCTTCTCCAAACTGGCAGGCAACGAAGTAGAAGTAAATATTGCCGGCACAGAGGATTCCACCCAGGATTATTACGATCCCGGTATGAAGGATTACTACCGATACATGAATCAGCTTTATAATGACGGTATCTTAAATCCCGAGTATTACACCTTATCCGAGGATAACTTCAAGTCTCTGTTTGTAACCGGATCCGTTGCTTTCATGGAGTATTCCGTAAATGCCAACGTAGACGTTCTCAGAGGATCTTTGTTAAAGACCCTGCAGGAGAATGAGCCAAGTGCAGATGTAGTATCCATTGAGCCTTTAAAGAACGTAAATGACGGCCAGCAGTACAGTCCTGCTTATGCTTCCGGCGGCCTGATCGCATTCTGCCCCAAGACAGCAGATGAAGAGAAGGTAGAAGCCTGCATGACCTATCTTGACTGGATGTGCACACAGGAAGGCGGTTTCACTATCTATCACGGATTTGCAGGCGAGCACTTTGAATGGGAAGGAGATGTTCCCGTTGTAAAGGATGCTGAATACAATGCAACCGATAAAGACTGGCTGCGTACCGACCTGTTCGTCACCGGTAACCAGGGTTACTTTGCAACCGTAGAAGATTTCAATGCTTGTACTTCCAAGGAAGCACCCGGATATGAAAGCTACGTGATCGCAAACTATGAGAATGCGTTGAAGGGTACCGTAGATCACGATTCCGTATATACGTCTCCTTCCACTTCCGATCACATTGCAGATCTGACTTCTGCCAAGGACGAGTATTCCACTGCATTGATCACCTGCGCACCTGATGATTTTGATGCAACCTGGGATGAATATATGGAAGAACTGGAAAAATGCGATGTACAGCTGATCATCCAGGAAAGAACCGATTACTTTAAGCAGTGATCCCTGACAAAAATGAGAGGATTTTCAGGATCACAGGATAAAGAACCGTAAACGAAATGAACAGGAGGGCGGGCAGGTTGTCCGCCCCCTTGTATAAAAGGGAAAATCATGGAAAACAAAAAAGACGGTATGAATTATGCACCCAAAGGAAAACCTCAGCCGGTGGTCAAAGAGGGAGAATTCTGTATAGCAGCCATTGGTCTGGATCATGGACATATCTACGGCATGTGCAACGGTTTAACGGAAGCAGGTGCCACCTTAAAATGGGTGTACGACAAGGACATCACGAAAGCAGAAGCCTTTCGGAAGGCTTATCCTTCTGCGAAGATCGCTTCCTCCCAGGAGGAGATCTTAGAGGATCCGGAAGTAAAGCTGGTATGCAGTGCAGCCATTACCAGTGAGCGCTGCGGCATCGGAATTAAGGCGATTTCGGCAGGAAAGGACTACTTCTGCGATAAAGCACCTTTGACAACGTTGGAACAGCTGCAGCAGGCCAGGGAAGCCGTTGCGACCTATCACCGGAAATACATGGTGTACTATGGCGAGCGGATCCACGTAGAGGCAGCAGTCTATGCAGGCTATCTCATCGATCAGGGGCTCATCGGAACTCCGATCCATTTAGATGGTTTTGGTCCGCATCGACTTGGCGCTGCAGGCCGTCCCGACTGGTTTTTTGAAAAAGACAAATATGGAGGGATCCTTTGCGATATCGGCAGTCATCAGATCGAGCAGTTCCTGTACTACTGCAGGGAGACGGATGCGGATGTGGTATACAGCCAGGTGGCCAATTATGCCAATCCCGATCATCCCGGTCTGGAAGATTACGGTGACGTGACTCTGGTAGGAAAAAACGGAACCACAGCCCATCTTCGTCTGGACTGGTTTACCCCCGACGGATTATCCACCTGGGGGGACGGACGGACGTTCATCATCGGTACGGAAGGCTATATCGAACTGCGTAAATACGTGAATATAGGTACCAATGACGGTTCCTCCGATCATGTATATCTGGTAAACAAAGACGGAGAACAGCATTTTGAAGTTGCAGGCAAAGTGGGATATCCCTATTTCGGCCAACTGATCCTGGATTGCATCAATCGTACCGAAAATGCCATGACACAGGAACATGCCTTTAAGGCAGCAGAGTTGTGCGTAAAAGCTGAGCTTCAAGCACATAAGATCAAATAAAAAGGAGATGCAGCATGATCAAAGCAGCCATAGTGGGAACCGGAAACATTGCCAACATGCATATGCAGGGGCTTCTGGAATTTCCGGAAAAAGTAAGTGTGGTAGCACTGTGTGATATTTATCCGGAAAAGGCACAGGCCATGAAGGAGCGATATCACCTGGAGGAAGCCAGGGTATATGACAATATCGATTCTATGCTGGAAAAGGAAGAGCATATCGATCTGGTCCATATCTGCACGCCTCCTGGCGT
>JAIKYN010000208.1 GCA_024683155.1 Lachnospiraceae bacterium
AAACGGCTGGTACGACCTTTCCGGATTAAAACTGACGGAGAATACCTGGTGGCACTATGTAGTTACCTACAATGCGAAACGGGAGATCCTTACCAGCTACATCAACGGCGAGATGACCAATCGTCTGGAACATGTGCCTACTAATTTCCTGGTAAAGCTCATCGTCTTAGGCGGCGACGTCTTCCAGCCCTCTCTGGTAGGAGATGTATGTGAGATCCAGATCTACAACGAGCCCAAAGATCCGGACTTTGTCTACAATCTGCATCACGAATACACGTCCAGAGAAGACTTCCATGCCTTCGATGATCTGCCGGATATTTTGAACTACTGATACAATCATAAAAAACCGACCCCAATTGTTCGATTTTGGTTCAGACAATTGGGGTCGTTTCCGTTATAAAAGCTCATTTTCTCGATGAAAGCGGCAGAATGTTATAAAGCAATCCTTTTTCTCTGTTAGTGAAGTATCTTACTTCCAAGATAATTCAGGCTTTTTTTCGGTATCCGTTCCTGAGTGGCTCGATTTACGGCACAAAGTCCAAAGGTCAGAGAATATCCTTTTTGCCATTCAAAGTTATCCAGTAAAGACCAGTAACAATAACCGATCACCGGAATCCCATCCTCCAGGCAACGTTGAACACCTTCCAGCGCACGGTCGATAAAAGCGATCCTCTGTGCATCATCGGATGTGGCGATCCCATTTTCCGTAACCATAATGGGTACACCGGGCATCTCCTCATGTACTCTTCGTATCACATGTTCCAGAGCCTCGGGATATACTTCATAATCCATCAGCGTCAGCGGTGCCCCTTCCGGCACAGGAAGGATCCCTTCCGGGCCATAGACGGACCGCGTATAGTTTTGAAGGCCAAAGAAGTCATCCTCTTGCAGAAAAGCACGGTAATGTCCGAATTCTTCCTCCCATTCCTTATCCGCCTGTTCCTTTCCGCCATCGGTATACTGACAGTCATGTAAGGAAAGGGTGATCCCCACTTTGAGATCGGGATTGACGTTCTTGATCGCTTCTCTGGCAGCCTTATGGGCCTTCATAACGATCTCATCACCCTTTTGATCCGTTGCCGATACAAAGGTGTGAGGCTGCGGATCCCCGAAGAGTTTTACATTTTCCATGGCCGCAAGTTTCATCCGTTCCATAGGATCGGAAAGATTCACGCCAACCTGCACCTGGCCTTCCACGGAATCCTTATGATCATCCTTTGCTGCATTTCCGTTTGTTCCGGCAGCACCGGCTGCCATCCTCGCCATCATCTGCTTCTTGAAACGCTCCATGAGTGCTCCGATCTGGAGTCTCATATTTGCCTCATTGATCGTGCAGATGTAGTGGATCTCATCTCCCAGTTGTTCCGTGACATACTTTGCATAACGGGCAAACAGCGCCACTACTTCTTCGTTATCCCAGCCGCCCATTTTGATCAGCCATATCGGTGAAGTAAAGTGCATCAGCGTAACTACCGGTTCTACTCCATATTCCTTACAGCATCGTATAACTTCTCTGTAATGTTGGATCTCGCCTTCATCAAAGCAACCCATTTGCGGCTCTATACGTGCCCATTCCACCGAAAAGCGATAGGTATTCAGACCTGCCCGGGCCAACATGCGGATATCTTCTTCAAAATGATGATAATGATCTACCGCATCCAGGGATGGCTCCACAAATTGGGAATACTCCATGTTTTCCATCACCCAATAATCCGAATTACGGTTGTTTCCTTCTACCTGATGGGCTGCGGTTGCCGCTCCCAGCATGAAATCTTTTCCAAACGTCATTTTAATCCTCCATGAACCTGTCAATCCTTACCGCATTCGTAGTCATACACACCTTCGGTCACTTCCCGCATCTTCCCGTCCGGCGTATAAAACCGGGCCTTGATCCCCGCCGGGATCTCAATATGAAAAGCTAGCGTCTCGCCTTTATATTCCCATTGCGAAACGATACGGCCTTCCGGAGCTTCAAAACTTCCCTTTGCATACGCAAGCAACGGATTGGGCACAGGATGGATGACCAGTCTATCATGGTTATAATCGATCCCGCAAACGCCGGAGATCAGCCATCCTGAAATCGCACCATAGGAGTAGTGATTCAATGAATCATGTACCGTGTTATCTTCTCTTATGCCATCCCAGGTTTCCCAGATCGTTGTCGCACCTTTTTCCACCGAATATAACCAGGAGGGATATTCTTTCTGCAGCAGAAGTCGATAGGCGGTATCTTCATACCCATATTCTGCCAGTACCTGACATAAATAAGGAGTGGATAAAAAGCCTGTATTCAGATGGTACCCGTTTTGGATCACCAACCGGTTTAGGTCTTCCGCTGCTGTTTTGGCTTCCTTTTCTTCCAGCAGGCCAAATGCCAGCGGACGAACATACTCACATTGACGCTCTGAATGAATGTGTCCGTCTTTTAAAACCAGATGCTGATATGCTTTTTTTGCCTGAGCCGCCATATCTCCATAATGATCCGCATCGTCGGCAAATCCGAGAATATCTGCCACTTCCGACAGGATCCTTGCTGAATTGGCAAAATAAGCTGTAGCCACTTCCGGTTGCCCGTTCTTAAAGGCCTCCGCCATGGTTTTCATCATATCTTTTCCCGGCTCACACCATTCCCCGTAATCCATACCGGTATCGATAATGTAATTCTTATAGGGATTCTTCCCGAATCGATTTTTTAACTTACTTTTTCCGGCTCTGTTTTTCAGGAAATCCACCCAGCGTTTCATCATGGAATAGTTTGCAGATAAGATATCCCGGTCTCCGCTCATGCAATAAAGATTCCAGGGTACAATGACTGCCGCATCTCCCCAGCCCACAGAAGCAGAGAACATTTCAGCGATCTTGCCGGGATTGGAATTTTTAGGACATATATATGCCATTTTTCCATCATCGTGCTGACAGGCTCTCACGTTTGCCAGCCATTTTTCATATACGGACCGGCAATCCATAAGGTATAAACCGGTTCGGATAAATACTGCCGCATCTCCCGTCCAGCCCGCCCGTTCTCTGGTAGGGCAATCTGTCGGTATATCGCAGAAATTTGACTTCATAGACCATATACTGTTCTGAAACAGTTGATCAACCGAAGGATTTCCGCATTCAAAGGATGCGGTCTGCTTCATGTCGGAATACACGGCAATACTGGAAATTGTGATCTTTTCTGCCGGAATATCCGTGACCAGCTTAGCATACCGAAACCCGAAGATCGAAAAAAGCGGTTTAAAGCAACTATCCCCGCTTTTACAGGTCAATCGGATCTCCTGCTTAATACCTCCCGCTTTATTGCGGTCTCCCGGCTGAAAATTGGAAATAGTGAAATTCCCGTTTTCATCCAGCGTTTCGCCATGGATCAGCGTCAGCGTATCTCCGTCTGCAGCATCTTTTATCTGTATTTGCGTATATCCTGCCAGGTTTTGTCCAAAATCAAAGACCGTTTCTCCGGCAGGCGTTGTTATGCGCCTGCCTTCAAATCGTTCATGCTCCTTAATAAACGGTGCCCTTTGTTCCACCAGATTCGTCTGGTCAAAGGAAAGAACCCTGACTTCATGCCAATCCGACAGTTCCTTTCGCATATCACAGGTTTCTCCCAGCTCCAGATCAGTCAGAAGGATCCCTCCATTTTCCGATCCCAACCAGCTTTCGTCCGAAACCAGGATAGGTTCTTCCGTATTTTCATCTCCGGTCAGCGCACAGATAAAGGACAGATCCGTTCCATACAGATTTCGAATGCCGTCAATTCCGTTGCATCCTCTGTACCAGCCATCTCCCAAAGTCACCAGAATCTCGTTTTCACCTTGGATAAGATAGTTTGTGACGTTATATTTCTGATACTGAAGCCTTTTATCATATTCGTCACAGCCGGGCGTTAATCTGGCCCCGGTTATTTCCGATCCGTTGATGAGGATATGATATAATCCATGGGCTGTGGCAAAAAGCGTTGCGAAGCCGCCCTCATAAATAAACTGTTTCTTTAAATATCCGGCACCTTTCCGGATCTCGGGTTCGGTCTTTTGCTCCGGCGTTATCCATTTTGCTTTTGTAAAATGCTTCATTGCTTTACTCTCTTTATACGGTTTAACGCAGCATTCAATTGTTTTGCCTTCTCGCTGTCAAGATCCACTCCACCTTGAACCAGAAGCTTTTTCAAAGGCTGTCTGGCGATCATTGCCAGCATTGCAGGTGATAAGGAAACTCCCTCACCCATTCCTCCGGCAGTATTCGCCTTCATTTCCGCCATCATCTTATCCACAAGTGCTTTTCCTTCCGGCACTTCGGATATCTCGGCAATGGTATTGTTGATGGAAAAGGTTCCCTCCGCCGCATCAAAATCATCCTTCGGTGTATCAAACCAGTTATGAACTTCCTCTGCCGATGCAAAGTAGGCAGGATTCGGCGTTTCGGTTTTACAGATCTCCATTTCGTCTGCGCAATCACCGGACACTACTTTGATCTTATGGGTTCCCGTAATAGGGATATGAAATATAAATACGTGGGACCCCTGCTTTGTCTCCCGTTCCTTTCCGTCTACCCAAAGCGTTACATGATCCTGATTACTGTATACTTTTATCTCGGTTTCCTGTTCGATCCGGTCATGATAACGTCTTCCGCACAAATGTACAAAAGGTTCATCACTCCACCATGCCTTATAAATATAATAGGCATCCTTCTTCTGTTTCCGGTCAAAGGTGATCACTCCCTTATGATTTTTCCCGGGATCTCCCGCTTCATTACGGCCTGCCGCAGCAAACTCAAACATATTCCACAGATAGGTGCCCCATATATAAGGTCTGGTTTCAAACATTTCCAGCATATGTTCATGGTACAGTGCCTGATATCCTTCTGTATAATCACCTTTTTTCGGTTTCGGAGACTGAAGCGCAATCGATGAATCCGCACCATACTCCGTTAACCCTATGGCTACATCGGGATGGTCCCTGTGAAAATCATCAAACCACTTATCGTTGTCTTCCACTTCCCCTACATACCATCCGTAATATAGATTATAACCTCGGATATCCGGAAGGGTTACCAGCGGTGAATCCGTTTCCAGGAGAAACAGATTTGCCATGGCCGAATAGCGGTTGGGATCCATCTCATGCACCAGATCATTTAATAACCTGTGATTCTCAAGAAGATCTTCCGTTACACCCTTAAGCGTTATTTCATTGGACAGTGCCCAGCATATGATGGAGGCATGATCATAATTCTGTGTGATAAGCTCCTTCATCTGCGAAACGGTATTATCTCTTCCACCATCCATGTGTACCGTGATATAGGGGATTTCCGCCCATACGATCAAACCTTTTTCATCACATAGATCATAAAAATACTGGTCATGCTGGTAATGTGCCAGACGGATCGAATTGGCTCCCATGGAAAGGATCAGTTCCAGATCCTCCTCATGCATTTCTTTTGTCAGGGCATTTCCAACCCCTGCTCTATCCTGATGTCTGGAGACTCCATGAAGGGGATAACTTCTTCCGTTCAGGAAAAATCCCTTCTCAGGGTCCACGGAAAATTCCCGGATACCGAATTTATCAAAGATCCGGTCACATTCTTTTCCATGATCCAGCAAAGTTGCCGTGATCCTGTATAAATAAGGATCTTCCAAACCGTTCCAAAGATGCGGATGGGGAATACTTATGGTTCCGGTGGCGATCCCTGCTCCGTCTTTATGCTCCACCACCAGTTCCTGCTCTCCGTAACCATCAATGGATAAACGCACTTTATCGGCACTTCCTGCTGTAAACGCCTTTACTTCGATCGTTGCGTTTCCTTCCTGCAGGGTCGGGGTGACCATCAGGCCGTTTCCGCCATAATAGTCCAGATCAAAGTGGGATGCATTCACGATAAGAAGATATACATCTCTGTAGATCCCGCCGTAAAATGTAAAATCCGCTCTCTGAGGATAAACCTTGTCATTGGGTTCATTCGACACTGTCACCTTCAGTTCGTTCCTGTCCGCAAGATGATCCGTGAGATCTGCCCGAAAAGTGGAATAGCCTCCGTCATGAGATATAAGATCATGTCCGTTCAGCGTAACCGTGCAGGATGCGTTAACAGCGCGAAATTCCACATAGCAACGTTGTCCTTCCTCCAGGATCGGTCTCATAAATTCTTTTGAATATACACAGGTCCCCCTGTAATAACTCCCTTCCCCGTTCTGACCATCCTGGGCATTCCAGGTATGGGGAAGCGTTATGGGGCTACTGTTGCCTTCTTTGGTAAACACCCAATTGTCGTTCCAAAGTGATGTTATTCTCATATGAGTCTCCTCATTTTCTTTAAGATCATGCCTTTTCCGTTATTGCAGCATTTTTCTTTTCTGCAATGCTCTTTTGCACTTCATCCATCTTTTCATAGGTAAGGGTAGAATCCTTCATTGCAACTAACGTACAGATCCAACCAAGGATCGGAAAACCGATCATCAGAATCACCGTCATGATCTTTACGCCCAGGGTAAGAGGATCGCCCTGCTGAGGAGCTTTGCTGGTATAACCGATGATACCGATCATTAATGTCGCAATGGTTGCACCAAAAGAAGAAACGATCTTATCAATAAAGCTATAGGTAGCAGAAACCGTTGCCGGCAAGTATTTACCGCTTCGATCCAGCTCATAATCCACTACATCCAGACGGAAGGAATTCGTTGCAACCGAAACAACCATCTTTAATCCATTGTTACCGAAGGTAAATAAAATAAAAGTAAGTGCCATAAGAATGGAACCCATGCCGATATTTCCGGATAAAACAGATCCAACAAGCTGTGTAGGTGTAAATAACAGATAAGCAGCATATGCAATGTTAAATACGATACAATATCTGGTCCAGTTGATCATAACTGCCCGGCTACCCTTTTTTCCGGCGATCCGGGATCCGATGATCGCAAATACGATGGCAGGGAGCATGGCCACTGCGGAAAGAATGGAGGAAATTGCCATGGAACCGATCATAATACCGTTTAACATTGTACTTACAACTGCCGCACTTCCTATGGTCTGTGCCAGTTTATCGGAAGTTGCCGCTACAATAAATCTCTGTAATTCCTTATTTTCCTTGATGATCGCAACCATATCCTTAAAGGAAGGCTTCGTGTCTTTCTCTTTGCTATTACTGATACCTTCATAATTCTCGGGAATATCATAGGGAGCGATTCCGATACAGGATAACAGTAAAGAAACAAAGGAGATCATAATGACAACCAGATTGTATTCAGCAAAATAACCGGTTCCCTGAATATTGCCATATTTGGGAAGGATGATCGCTGATGCCACAATACTGATGATCATTGGAGAAAGATAGGAATACGTAGTAGACCAAACAGAAATGGTAGGTCTCTGTTTGGGATCATTGGTCAAAATATTGGAATTAACGTTTCCTGCTACGCTGACAAAGGTATAGCCGATGATGTAGATCATATAACATAAAATGAAATATAATACGCCCAATACTCCCGATAAGCCCAGCTTAGGCCCCAGATTACACATCATCAGAGTCGCTATGGACATTACGGCCCAACCAAGCATGATCCCTACCCGTAATTTTCCGAATCGAGAATGGAATCGCTCAATAAAATAAGCAATGATCGGATCCGTCAAACCATCAAATAATCTGGAAGCAGTAATGATCATACCGGTTACCGCTACCAGGATCCCAAAATTGGCATTGCCGATATAAGTGGCACCGTTCATCATGACATAGAATGCCATCTGACCGATTCCGGTCATCATCGCCAAAGCAATATGCCAGGTTTTTGCTTTCTTATAAACTGTTACATTTTCTGTTTTGTTGTTTCCCATTGTAAGCCCCTTTCTATGAGATACGTTTTTCTTTGTATGTGCATAGTAGCATAGGCATTTTTACACGGTTAGGATTATATGATTGTGATTAGCATTATTTTACTATCTTGCAAATACCCTCCGTAATACCACTTTCATTGAATCCATCCACTCGGATGGCATACTCCCTGTCGGAAACCAGTGCTCCGATCCGTTTGGGTGTATCTACCCCGTCTCGTCCGTATACGATGCAGCTATGGTACAAATGATCGGGTTTGCTTCCCCATAGGATGACATGGCCCAGAGCATCGTCCTTTTCGATCTTTACGGACAGATCCAGATCATTGTCTCGTATAGCCGTGAAAGCCGTCTGTGCAGGGGTCTTTCCATTTCCCAGTCCAAAAACCCGTATTCCTGAAACAGCCGGGATCTGGTCATAGGGCACCGCCAGTTCCGAAAGGCGAAGATATCTCACAGGGATTCCTTCTTCACGGATGACCAGATCATGGGACAGATCCGTTTCGGCCTTCGATTTATCTTCGATCACAAACCAGTTCTCTCCATCTTTCGATCCCTCCAGTTTCCATCTGGTATAAAGGTCGCTTTCTTCGATATATCTGGCCTGGGACGTACCCCTGATGGTTCCGGAAGGTTTGATATCGATCCCCAGATCTCCAAAGTTGATCTGGATACCATGAACCTCATATACATCCTCCAGATCTGTCATGATCCATTCATCGGTTCGATTCGTAACAGGTCTCCACAGGGTTCTTACGTTTTCATCCAGTACATGGTCCGCTTCCGATCCCTCCTTTTGCGAAGAAGCAGACGCCTTCTTCCCGTAGCTTAACAGCATCCATTCCGGCTCCTCCCAGGGATCCATGGCTTCTCCCGTAACGGCAAAGGGCCAATCCGGATATCGTTGATTGCAGAACAGTTCTCCGTCCTGATCCCATCCGGCTCTCCATATTCCCACACGTCGCTCAAAATCATGATTCAGGCTGATCCGCATGGTTGCAGCATGCCACAGATTGTGAGAAGCATCTTCCATTGTGGATCCATGTCCCGCTCCGGGAATAAATCCTCCCGGGTTATAGGAATAGGGCGCATTTTCTGCCAGATAAAACGGTCCTAAAGGATGATCCGATATGTAAACCCCGTCTCCATACGTATTATATTGCGTTCCTCCAAACGCATATTGCAGGTAGTATTTCCCGTTATGTTTATCCATCCAGGCTCCCTCGATATAGGGTCTTCTGGTAAACATCCCCTTGATCAGCGGTCGAAGCTCTGCCGGTACATCTTCCTCTTTCATTCCTTGTGACGTAAAAAAGTGGGTATAGGCGGCTTCTATTTCTTCGGGCGCGGCAGGCAAAAAAGCATTATTTTCTCCTACTCTCTCAAACCCATTATGAAAAGGGTCTCCGTGGATCAATTCCACTGTCTCTCCCTTTGGATTCATCGTTTGAGGATCCAACTCACAGCCATAGATCGGTGTCTGATTGGAACACCCCCAATAAAAATATATTTTCCCGTCATCATCCGCGAAAACATTGGGATCCCAAAAAGGAAAACTTCCGGGCAGCTTCTCATAGGGGCCGTTCAGTATATCTTTGGTTCTGTATCGATCACAGATATGATCTCTGGAAGATGCGCAAAAATACACATAATCTCCAACAACCCGCACATCCGGCGCATAATCATATAAAGGCAATTCCTCCGGAAGTCGGTGATTCTCCCAGTTTGCCAGATCATCGGAAACCCACACCCCCAATGTCATGGAAGCAAATATATAATATCGCCCCTTATAAGAGATCATAGAGGGGTCTGCCGCTTCTCTGCATATTTTCAGTTCTCCATGATTTCTCTGATCCAGATTGAACTGATACCTGTAATTGATATTTACCGGATTACAGTAATATTTTTTCATATGGATACTCCTTTCCGTTGATTCTCGTTTCACCTGTAGTGTATCATGTAAGAGACTTAATCCTTAGAACATTATGATTGCGAGTAGAATTATTTTTTTATCTATGTGAAAGGTTCTTAACAGGGAAAAACATGAAAGAAAATCTTATGAAAAGCCTGATCAACCACATCCTTGGAGTACCCGTATGGGATGCCTCGGAAAACGGCAACATCCTTGAAGCCTTTGAAACAGAACAATGCTTTGACAAAGACCTTCAGCCTATGTTCACCGCTTCTGCCCTGCAGTATCTTCTTCGCGTAGCGAATCCGGGAACTTTTTATG
Source organism: Lachnospiraceae bacterium (assembly GCA_024683155.1). GTDB lineage: Bacteria > Bacillota > Clostridia > Lachnospirales > Lachnospiraceae > JAILDL01. The sequence continues at coordinate 10,048 of JAIKYN010000208.1, forward strand.
AACTGGTGGATTATTTTGATGCTGCCATTCTTTTCTTTATTATCGACCAGAAAAAGTACATTGTGGGTCCCTATGCCAAATCGGCATTTTCGGATCAGCATATGGAAAACATCCTCATCGAACACGGTGCTTCCATTTCAAAGATGCCGGCTTTAAAGCTTTACTATACGAATCTGCCCATCCTTTTTACCGATCAGCTGCAAACGATCATTAACGGGATCATTCAGGCTCTGGTTCCCGGCTCCATTCCCTACGATTACCGCAGGTTAACCGGTTTTATCAGTGATATTCCCAAAGAATCGGCAACATTGTATTCCGAAGAAAAAAGATACAGTGAAATCTACAAGCGCTATGATGCGGAAAAGCGTTTTCTTTCCATGATCCAAAACGGCGATGTGGAAAATATCATCTCCGCTTTTAAAGAAATGGCGGAAGGTTCCAAGCAGGACCAATCCATTAAGGAAACACAACAATACTACACAACCGGAAATAATATTGCAATATTAAGAGCTCTGTCCCGTAAAGCAGCGGAAGCATCCGGATTATCCGTCATTACCATCGATACTATTACCCAGAAATATGCCCAGCTTTCTTCTGCCAATCTCACCATTGAAGAGCAGAACAAACTGTTAAACCGGATGATCATCGAATTGACCACTGCCGTGCGCAATCATCGTCTTTCCATCGGAAATTACTCTCCCGCGATCCGACAGACCATTGAATATATCGATCTCCATCTGAGTGAGGAGATCACTCTGAAGATCCTGTCCCAGAACGTAAACCTTTCCATATCCCGCTTGTCCACAGTCTTTAAAAAAGAAACCGGTGACACCATCATGAACTATATTGCCAGACAGCGGTGTAAAAAAGCAGCCAATCTTCTTAAGGAAACCACTTTTCCCATCAGTGAGATCAGCAGTTTTGTAGGTTATACGGACAATAATTATTTTGTAAAAGTGTTTAAAAAAATCTATCACTCAACCCCTTCGGAATACCGATTAAAGAAATAGATTCCCTTAGAACAGTCCATTCCTTTGAAACCAGGCGGCACTTACCTTCAAACTCTTAACCGGATCGTTATCGATCCAGTTCTTATGGGTTTCCAGCACAATTGCCTTTACTCCGTAACGTTTTGCACGTTCTAACATGGCTTCCAGAGGCATATTACCGGTGCCCGGTTCAACCGCATCCTCTTTCAGGATCGGAGTCATAAATGGCCCCTTCTTTCTATACCCTCTGTCATTGATATGCCACATCGCCAGACGGCTCCCCAGCTTATCCATAAGTCCCATAACATCCGCTCCGCCGTCAGCCATCCAATAAGTATCCAGCTCAAAATTTACATAGTTCGGATCGGTATATTCCAGAAGCACATCATAAGCCGTTTTCGCTTCATTCACTTTTTGAAGCTCCACATTGTGATTATGATAGAGTAGTTTCACCCCGTATTTTGATAAGTCTTTTCCGACCTGTTCCAATCTCAGTGCCAGGTTTTGAACCTCTTCCCCATTTCCGTAGTCAAAACGGTACATGCCGGTGATCACCACTGTATCGGTTCCAAAGCTCAAGGCTTCTTCCGCTACTTCTGCGGGATTTTCTTCCAGACGGTTAAGATTGCTGTGAAGACTGACCACCTTGCGTCCGCTTTCTTCCAACAGTGCATGCCAGTCCAGTTTTCCGCCTTTTCCCACCGGCATCCCTGCCAGCCTTGTCATGATCCGGACAATAGGCACCGCCGGTTTTATCATGAAATCATTCAATTCGATCCCGTCATATCCGGCATCTCCGATTTCCCTCAAAACAGAAAGTGCACCTTCATAATTACTGCATTTACTGCCTAACATGATCTGCTGCACACCGGTCAGGATCTTTATCTGCTCCTTCTCCTGGTTGATTTCTGTTTCAGGATCTTCAGTTTGGTTATTGCGGATGTACACGTTTCATTCTCCTTTCCTATCTGTCGGATATTTTTCCCTGGGCTAACAGTCTGCCGGGCACGCGGAGGAAATATACGGTTGAAATTTATACAACAGTTGTTTATTATCTTGGATAAAGGAATTATAAAAGAACCCTTTGATAACTGCAACCAACAATTATCCAACATATGAAAGATATTCAACAGATCTTTCGGAAAGTGTTTATTATGGGTGAAAAAAAAGAAGATGGCAGAGTCCGGTACACAAAAATGCGCATCCGCTCTGCCTTTTACGAGCTCGTTAAAGAAACCGATTATAATAAGATCACAGTCACTGCAGTATGCAACAAAGCGGAAATCAATCGGGCTACTTTTTACAAACACTATCTTGATATTCCGGATCTTATCGATAAACTACAGGAAGAAGTGATCCGGGATCTTGTAAGTCGCCTGGATATGGCCAACGAACACAATATGGATGAACTTATTACAGATCTGTTGAAGCAGATCCGGGAAAATCTTCGCTCTGCTGACGGGTTTGGCATCTTTTCACAGGAAAGTGCCAGCACTTTCACTTCCAGAATATCCGGGATCCTGTATTCCAGATTTTCAGCTCTGATCAAAGACCAATTACCGAACTCCCCGGATCTGGATCCGGATATGATCTTTGCATATATCGCCGGCGGTTGTGCCGGCATCGTGGAATATTGGGTCAGATCCGGATTTCCGGAAGAAGAACGCGCCATTTCTCATAAAATGAGAACCTTGGCTTCTTCCACGATACAAAGTCTTCCATCGCAGGAATGATCCTGTCTGCAAACAGGCGGGATCAGGCCCCTCCTTGCTTTTTTCTCTCCCCCGGATATTCCAGCAGACGGCTGAGCCCATCCAGGATGATGACGTAACGCACCTGGATCCATTTCTTCAGGGTATGTTCTTTTACGAAAATAAACTGACACAGCACGATAAACAGGATGGCAATGAGCACCATGGTCCGTTCTTTATAAAGGTCCCAACGTGAGCGGTATAACCGGTCCCCACCGGCAGACTGCAAAAAGGCCCTGCAGGACTTTTCCCGCAGAGCCTTTCCGTTTGGGCAGGATTTTCAAAATGGTTTTTTTCAGGATCTTGCGAAGATCCGTTTATTTTGCCTCTTATTCAATGGAGATCAGTTTCTTCTCTTCTACCTTAGGCTGTTCCTCTTTCTTGGGAACGGAAAGCTTTAATACTCCATCTGCAAAGGCAGCATGGATGTCGCCTTCCTCAATGTTCTCACCCACATAGAAGCTTCTCTGATACATACCGGAATAACGTTCTTTACGGATCATCTTT
>JAIKYN010000342.1 GCA_024683155.1 Lachnospiraceae bacterium
AAAAGCGAAGTGACGGATAAGTTCTCCCTTCGCGGCCGTGTATTTAATAAGATCCGTGAGGATATATTAAGCGGTAAGTACAAGGAACATGAAGAATTAAAGGAAGTTGCCATTGGTGAAGAGCTGGGCGTATCCAGGACACCGGTGCGGGAAGCCTTTCGTCAGCTGGAACTGGAAGGCCTTATTAAGATCGTTCCCAACAAAGGGGCTTATGTAACCGGTATTACCACCAAGGACGTGCAGGACATTTACATGATCCGTTCTCTGCTGGAGGGATTGTGTGCGCGCTGGGCCACGGAACATATTACGCCGGAACAGATGGATGAAATGGAAGAGAATGTGTATCTGGCAGAATTCCATGCTTCCAAAGGGCACCTGGATCAGATGGCGGAACTGGATAACCGGTTCCATGATATTCTCTATGAAGCCTGTGATTCCAAAATGCTGGAGCATCTGTTGAAGGATTTCCATGCGTATGTTCTTCGTGTACGCAAGAAAACCCTTGCTTCCGAACAAAGAAGCAATGCGTCCAATAATGAGCATCGTAAGATCATGGAAGCCATCAAGGCGAAGGATGCCGATACAGCAGAACAGGTTGCGCATCAGCATATGATCAATGCTTATGAGAATATGATGAAGAACGGTCTGTGCGATACCTACGATGCACCGGATTCTGATCCCAAGGACTGAACAGGTGGATCCCAAAGATGGATTTAAAAATCCAATTTATGAGATATCATTGATTTTTAATAGAGAGATATGAATTCAAAGGAGAATGAACGAATGAGTCTGATTGAGATGAAGACCCCTCTGGTTGAGATGGACGGGGATGAAATGACCCGTATCCTGTGGCAGATGATCAAGGAAGAACTGATCGAGCCCTTTGTGGACCTTAAGACCGAGTATTACGATCTGGGGATCAAGCACCGTGACGATACCAATGATCAGGTAACCGTTGACAGTGCCAATGCCACTTTAAAATATGGTGTTGCCGTTAAATGTGCCACCATTACTCCCAATGCACAGCGTGTAGAGGAGTACAGCCTGAAGGAAATGTGGAAGAGTCCCAACGGAACCATTCGTGCCATCCTGGACGGTACCGTATTTCGTGCACCCATTCTGGTAAAAGGGATCACGCCTAATGTAAAGACCTGGGAGAAGCCTCTTACCCTGGCCCGTCATGCATACGGTGATGTATATAAAAACGCAGAACTTCTGATCCCCGGTGCTGGTAAAGCGGAACTGGTATTTACCGATGCCGACGGAAGAGAGACCCGTAAGACTATTATGGACTTTAAGGGGCCCGGAGTTCTTCAGGGAATGTATAATCTGGATTCTTCCATTGAAAGCTTTGCTAAGTGCTGCTTTACTTATGCACTGGATACGAAGCAGGATCTGTGGTTCGGAACCAAGGACACCATTTCCAAGATCTATGATCGCAGATTCAAGGATATCTTTGACAGCCTCTATGACAGCACCTATAAGGAAGCCTTTGAGAAGGCCGGGCTTACCTATTTCTATACCCTGATCGATGATGCGGTAGCCCGTGTCATGAAATCCAAGGGTGGCTTTATCTGGGCTTGTAAAAACTACGACGGAGACGTAATGAGCGATATGGTATCCTCCGCCTTCGGCAGCCTTGCCATGATGACTTCCGTGCTGGTTTCTCCTAAGGGTGTGTATGAATACGAAGCAGCCCACGGAACGGTTCAGCGTCACTATTACAAGTACCTCAAGGGAGAAGAGACTTCCACCAATCCGGTAGCAACTATCTTTGCCTGGAGTGGTGCATTCCGCAAGAGAGGAGAGATGGATCAGCTTCCGGCGCTGATGCATTATGCGGATGTTCTGGAACAGGCCACCATTTCCGTTATTGAAAGCGGTGTGATGACCGGAGATCTGGCCCTCATTGCAGACCGGGAGGATGTTAAGAAAGTCAATTCCAAGGAACTCTTACAGACCATTCGTGCAGAAATGGAAAAGGAGCTTAGCCTTTAATCGGCAAGCTCCAGTGAAAGCTTTTCCCATGTTTCATACAATTCGGTAAGACGCTCCTGAATCTGCGTCTTTTCCTTGAACAGATCATTTAATACAAGTGCTTTATTACAATTTTCGGGGCTTTGCATTTCTTCATCGATTGCTTTGTCCCGATTTTCCAATTGGGCGATTTCTTCTTCCGTCTTTTTCAGGTCGTTTTCCAGCTTGCGTTTTCTGGAAGCGGCCTGTTTCTGACTGGCCCAGTCCTGTTTGCCTTCTTCCTTTTTCTCCAGGTCTTTGGTTTCCTGTACATTGACGTGGAAGGGGGATGCACCTGCTTCCGAAGATTCCAGCAGACCGTTATCGATGGCTCGTTGCTTCATCTCCACATAGTAATCGTAATTGCCGATGTAATTGTGGATGGAGTGATGCTCCAGCTCCAGGATGCGGGTGGCGGTACGATTGATGAAATAACGATCGTGAGACACGTAGAAGATGGTGCCTTCATACTGGTTGATGGCGCTTTCCAGGATCTCCCGGGAGTTGATATCCAGGTGGTTGGTGGGCTCATCCATGATGAGGAAATTACAGTCGGAGAGCATAAGCTTGGCCAGAAGGACACGGCCTCTTTCCCCGCCGCTCAGGTCCCCGATGAGCTTATAGACATCATCGTCCGTAAACAGGAAGGCTGCCATGGTGGTGCGGATCTGGGTAATGTTCAGATACGGGAAATCATCGGAGATCTCCTCGTATATGGTTTTGTCGTTATGCAGCTCGTGGTGTTCCTGATCGTAATAACCGATGGAAACGTTGGTGCCCAAAGTGACCTCTCCGAAATCGGCTTCTTCCAGACCGTTAATGATCTTAAGAAGGGTGGATTTCCCGGTTCCGTTATCACCGATCAGTGCCACATGTTCGCCCCTTTTTATCTCAAAGTTCAGATGGTCGAAGAGGGGATTGCCGGGAAATGATTTTGCCAGGTCCGTGATGGTCATTACGTCGTTACCGCTGCGCATGTTCGGCGTCAGGGTCAGCTGCATTTTTGCTCTGGCTTCGGTGGGCTTTTCAAGGACCTGCACCTTTTCCAGCATCTTTTCACGGCTTTCTGCCCGCTTAATGGATTTTTCCCGGTTGAAGCTTTTCAGCTTTTCAATGACCTGCGTCTGATGCTGGATCATCTGCTGCTGCTTTAAATAGGCATTCATGGCCGCAGCACGGAGCTGTTCCTTCTTGTAGGAATAATCATCGTAATTGCCGATAAAGGTGGTTACATCCCCCTGATCGATCTCTACGATCTTGGTAGCTACTTTATTGATGAAATAGCGGTCGTGGGAGATCACGATGACTGCTCCCTTGTAGTTCACCAGGTAGTTCTCCAGCCAGGCGATGGAATTCATATCCAGGTGGTTGGTAGGCTCATCCAGCAGGATGATATCGGGATTTTGTAACAGCAGCTTTCCGAGGGCCACACGGGTCTTCTGACCACCGGAGAGAGTGGAGACCTCTTTGGTGAATTCTTCTTCCGCAAAGCCCAGCCCTTTTAATACCCCCTTACATTCGCTCTGGTAGGAATAACCGCCCATAAGATCAAAGGTATGGGAAAGGGTGGAGTATTTGTCCATGAGGGAGCTTAATTCGGGACCTTCCAGATGCTTCATGTCCATCTCCATCTGACGAAGCTGGGTCTCCATATCGATGAGATCCTGCTTGATGGAGATCAGCTCCTGGTAAATGGTAAGGCCTGAAGCGACCACCGGGTTCTGTTCCAGATAGCCCAGTGTTTTATCCTTGGAAATGGACACCACACCATCGTCGGGCGCAAGATTTCCGGTAATGATATTAAATAAAGTGGTCTTACCTGCACCGTTGATGCCAACCACAGCTGCTTTTTCGTTTTCTTCGATGTGGAAGGAGGCACGGTCCAGAATGACAGTTTCTTCAAATGCTTTTGTAATATTTTGACAGGCGAGTATCACGATATAAACCTCTTAAAAAATTCCTTACAGTCGGTGATTAGTGTGCCTTATTTTAATGGAAATGTCAAGAAAACCGCGGATTGACAAGTTCTTAACAAGTGATATACTTAATATTGGTATGCATCCTTAGGGATGCCAGTTTGGATACCGGAGGAACAGTAGGAATGGAAGAGAGGATCATCTCACAGGCAGTCATCAGCAGACTTCCCCGATATTTTCGTTATTTAGGAGAACTGAAGGATCAGGGCGTAGAACGGATCTCATCCCAGGAACTTAGTAAACTGATGAAGGTCACTGC
>JAIKYN010000343.1 GCA_024683155.1 Lachnospiraceae bacterium
TATATTGAGAATCAGATCCGTGAAACCTTCGGATTTAAGGGGACACCCCTTCACTTTATCATTCGGGAACGAAAAGAGGATAAATGATCATGGTCAGAATCATTGCATTACTTATTGGATACGGATTCGGTCTGTTTCAGACCGCGTACATTTACGGTAAGACCAACGGAATCGATATTCGCAATTACGGTAGCGGTAATGCAGGAACTACCAACACCTTACGTGTTCTTGGAACCAAGGCGGCTCTCATTGTGTTTGCAGGGGACTGTCTGAAGACCATCTTTGCCATTCTCCTGGTAAGACTGTTATTTAAGGGAACCCATCCGGATCAGATCTATATGCTGATGCTTTATGCCGGAGCCGGTGCCATTCTTGCCCATGATTTTCCGTTCTATATGCAATTTAAAGGTGGGAAAGGAATCGCCTGCACCGCAGGTCTGATCATTGCCTTTCACCCTTATTTCCTGCCGGTAGGCATTGCACTTTTCTTTATCCCGTTCCTTACCCTTCACTATGTAAGTCTGGGATCCCTTCTGGTGTATGCCGGATTCATGATCCAGATGGTGATCTCCGGTGAACTGGGACTCTTTAACGGCGCTTCCAGAGCGACCCTGATCGAGATGTATATCATTACCGCTTTACTGACGGCGCTGGCGTATTATCAGCATCGTAAGAACATTGTGCGTCTGTTGAAACATCAGGAAAGCAAGGTATATTTATTTAAGAAAAATCATTCCAATTCCGATATTGAATAAGGCGGCGGAATAGAACTGAGGTAACCTATGGCAAACATTGGTATTATAGGTGCCGGAAGCTGGGGAACAGCGCTGACGGTACTGCTGGCCAACAACGGACATAGCGTATGTGTCTGGTCTATTGTAGAAGAAGAGATCCGATCCTTACAGGAAAATTACGAGCATAAGGACAAGCTTCCCGGAGTGTCGATCCCTCGCAGTGTAACGTTTACCACGGATCTGGAGCAGGCGATCAGCGGCAAAGAGATCCTGGTGCTGGCGGTTCCTTCTCCTTTTACCAGAAGTACGGCACAGAAGATGGCTCCTTTTGTAAAAGAAGGACAGATCATTGTAGATGTGGCAAAGGGAATTGAAGAAAATACCCTGATGACCTTATCACAGATCGTAAAGCAGGAGATCCCGGTTGCGGATGTTGCGGTATTATCCGGTCCCTCTCATGCAGAAGAAGTGGGAAGAGGAATTCCTACCACTATCGTGATCGGTGCAACCACCCGTAAGACGGCAGAATATCTCCAGGGTGTGTTTATGAGCGAGGTATTCCGCGTATATACCAGCCCGGATATGCTTGGCATGGAACTTGGCGGCTCTCTTAAGAACGTGGTGGCTTTAGCGGCCGGTATGGCAGACGGACTTGGCTACGGCGATAATTCCAAGGCGGCCCTGATCACGCGCGGTATTGCAGAGATTGGCAAATTAGGCGTTAAGATGGGCGGAAAAGCAGAGACTTTTGCAGGTCTTACCGGCATCGGTGACCTGATCGTAACCTGCGCCAGCATGCATTCCCGTAACCGAAGAGCCGGTATCTTAATGGGCCAGGGTAAGACCATGGAAGAAGCCATGGAGGAAGTGCATCAGGTCGTGGAAGGTGTCTATAGTGCTAAAGCAGCCCTTGCACTGGGTAAGAAATACGGTGTGCAGCTTCCTATTATTGAACAGGTAAATCTGATCTTATTTGAGAACAAGCCTGCAGATCAGGCCGTAAAAGATCTGATGCTTCGTGACAAGAAGATCGAGAATCCCGATATGGATTGGAATTAAGAGATGATCGCAGATTTTATCAATGAATTTACGTTTTCCTTTGAGGTGTTTCCTCCGAAGAAGGATGATGAATTTGAAGATGCGTTTCGCATTATGAAGGAACTGGCAGACTTAAAGCCGGACTTTATCAGTGTGACCTACGGAGCAGGCGGCAGCCGTACCCGTAATACCATAGAGATCGCATCCTATATTCAGAACGAATTAAAGTTACCTGCACTGGCACATTTAACCTGTGTGGGCTCTAAAAAGCAGGATATCCTGGATAATGTGCAGAAGATGAAGGATGCCGGTATTGTTGATATCATGGCACTGCGGGGAGACCGCCCTGCATGGATGGATGATCAGCAGTTTAACGATCGTGACTTTATTTATGCCCAGGATCTGGTGCGTTTTCTGAAAAAGGAGACACCGGACTTGCAGCTTTGCGGCGGATGCTATCCGGAAAAGCATTTCGAAGCACCCAACATGGAAGAGGATATTGCGCATCTTCTGGAAAAACAGGAGGCAGGCTGCGATTACTTTATCAGCCAGCTTTTCTTTGATAATGATCTGTTTTACCGGTTTGAAGATGCGGCTAAGATGGCCGGCATCCATAAACCGCTGATCGCAGGGATCATGCCCATCACTTCCGCCAAACAGCTGGGTACAACGGTAAGCCTGTCCGGTTCTTCCGTACCTAAGTCTCTGGCAGATCTGATCGCCACCTACGGAGACACCCCGGAAGATATGCGAAAGGCCGGGATCGAATATGCTGCCGATCAGATCCGTAAGCTGAAAGAACACGGCGTAGACGGTATCCATATTTATTCCATGAACAAACCGAAGGTGACCCGGGAGATCTGCGAGGCGCTGAAATAAACCGAAGGTCATCCGAGATTAGAGAGGCAATAAAATAAACCATAAACGGAACAATGATGAAGCGGCCGTATCTTATGTATGTAAGATACGGTCGTTTTTTATAAAAAAATCCTTTCGATTGTCATAGGCGAAAACCCATTACCTTTAGGTGATGGGATGAGCCTTGTGTATTGTTTTAAGAACGTATGTTTGCTATAATTATAGTATGAACAAAGCCATCAAATATAGGTTATATCCTACCAGAAAGCAAACTGAATACTTCCTTAAATGTTTTGGATGTTGTCGTTTTGTATACAACCAGGCGCTTAACTGGCGCATGGCTGCTTACAAGGCTGATGGCACATCCTTAAATTATAACGATACTGCTTTTGGGCTTACTGCCTTAAAGCATCAGTTTAAGTGGCTTAAAGAAGCTGATTCTATTGCTCTACAACAGGCTTTAAGGAATCTGGATACTGCCTATAGTTCTTTCCTCAGGAAGAATGACGGATTCCCTAAATTCAAGTCTGCCAAACACAGCCGCAAGTCATACTCTACCATCAACCAAAATGGAACTGTTGCAATTTTAGATGGTTTAGTTAAACTACCAAAAGTTGGTACTGTTAAGGCTAAGATACACAGGCAACCTCTTTCTGACTGGAAGCTAAAATCTGCCACTGTTTCTATGGACAGCGATGGAAGGTTCTATGTTTCCTGTTTGTTTGAATTTGATAAGCCGATCTGTGTTGTCCCTATATCCGGTAAGGCCATTGGTCTGGATTACAAGTCCAATGGTCTTTACATGGACTCTAATGGAAACATTGGTTCTAATCACAAATACTATCGTGAAAGCCATGATAAGCTCGCCAGAGCACAACGCAAATTAAGACACAAGACATCCGGCAGTAACAACTACCGCAAGCAACAGCTTAAAATAAACCGTATCCATAAACACATAGCAAACCAACGTCTTGATCACCTACATAAACTATCTACTGAGATAGCCAATCAGTACGATGTGGTTTGTGTAGAAAGTCTTAACATGCGCTCCATGTCCAACAAAGGTTTTGGTAATGGCAAAGCTACTCTTGATAACGGTTATGGTATGTTCCTGTCTATGCTTGAATACAAGCTCTCAGACAGAGGAAAGCACTTTGTTAAAGTCGATAAGTGGTTTCCGTCAACCCAACTTTGCAGCCATTGTGGCGGTCGATTAAAGCTAACGCTTAATCAGCACATCTACAAATGCAGTTGTGGGCTTACTATCGACCGGGATCTTAACGCTGCCATCAACATAAGAAACGAGGGCTTACGCATTTTAAGATCAGCGTAGGCCACAAATACAGTAGGGCGGGAACCGCCCGAACTTAAAGCCTGTGGACACTGTGTAAGACGTATCGTTACAGTTAATTTGTAGCCTACGCAGTAGTGGTTGAAGCAGGAAGCCACGTACATTTATGTGCGTGGTAGTTCACTGAATGAAAACCCGGCTTTGTAAATTATTTTTCAGCGTATGGAACTTCCGGTTGAAGACCCACATTTTGGACATAAAAAATGATAGAATGAAAATGGATTTTTGAAAGGGGTCTTTTGTTATGTCTTTTGTTCATCTTCATACACATACGGAATATTCACTGCTGGACGGTTCCAATAAGATCAAGGAATACGTAAAGCGGGTGAAGGAACTGGGCATGAACGCAGCGGCCATTACGGACCACGGCGTTATGTTTGGTGTCATTGATTTCTATAAAGCCTGCAAAGCCGAGGGGATCAAGCCTATTTTAGGCTGCGAAGTGTATGTGGCACCCAATTCCCGTTTTGATAAGGAACTCACCGGCGGAGAAGAGCGGTATCATCACCTGGTGTTGCTGGCAGAGAACAATACCGGTTATTCCAACCTGATGAAGATCGTCAGCAAAGGCTTTACCGAGGGCTTTTATTATAAGCCCCGAGTGGATATGGAAGTATTGGAACAGTATCACGAAGGGATCATTGCACTTTCCGCCTGCCTGGCAGGCGCTGTGCCCCGTCTGATCCAGAAGGGCCTTATTGAAGAAGCTGAGAAATGCGCCCTGAAGTACGAATCTGTCTTCGGCAAGGGGAACTATTTCCTGGAAATGCAGAACCACGGGATCCCTGCCCAGGAGACAGTAAATACCGAACTTCTGCGGATGAGCAGTAAGCTGGATATTCCGCTGGTATGCACCAACGATTGTCACTACACCTTTGCTTCCGATGCGGAGCCTCATGACATCCTTCTGTGCCTGCAGACCGGCAAGAAGCTTTCCGATGAGAACCGTATGCGCTACGAAGGCGGCCAGTATTTCGTAAAGAGCGAGGAGGAAATGAGAGGGCTCTTTCCCTTTGCCCCTCAGGCTCTGGAGAATACCCAGAAGATCGCGGATCGTTGCAATGTGGAGATCGAATTCGGCGTTACCAAGTTGCCGAAGTTCGATGTACCGGAAGGTTATGATTCCTGGACCTACTTAAACAAGCTGTGTATGGACGGTATGGCGGAGCGTTATCCCGAGGATGACGGAACCCTGAAAGAACGTCTGGATTATGAGCTGGGTGTTATAAAGCGCATGGGCTACGTGGATTACTTCCTCATTGTGTGGGATTACATCAACTGGGCCAGAGAGCATGATATCCCTGTTGGTCCCGGTCGTGGATCTGCAGCCGGCAGTATCGTATCCTACTGTATGAAGATCACCAACATCGATCCCATTAAGTATCAGCTGCTCTTTGAACGTTTCCTGAATCCGGAACGTGTATCCATGCCGGATATTGACGTGGACTTCTGCTTCGAGAGACGGCAGGAAGTTATTGACTATGTCCGGGCCAAATACGGGGATGACAAGGTCGTACAGATCGTTACGTTCGGTACCATGGGCGCCAAGGGTGTGATCCGTGATGTGGGCCGTGTCATGGACCTGCCTTATAATTATGTGGACTCCATCGCCAAGATGGTACCCAATGAACTGAACATTACCCTGGACCGGGCACTGGAGATCAATCCCGAGTTCCGGAAATTATATGATACCGATGATCAGGTGCATAACCTGCTGGATATGTGTAAGCGTCTGGAAGGTCTTCCCAGGAATACGTCCATGCATGCGGCAGGTGTAGTCATCTGCCAGAAGCCGGCAGATGAATTTGTACCTTTGTCCAGAGGCGCCGACGGTTCCATTACTACACAGTTCACCATGACCACCATTGAAGAGCTTGGCCTTCTGAAGATGGACTTTCTGGGGCTGCGCACCCTGACCGTGATCCATGATGCGGTGCAACTGGTGGAGAAGAGCACCGGTGAGCATATCGATATCGACCATATTGATTTTGATGACAAAGCCGTCCTTGCTTCCATTGCCACCGGCAAATGTGAAGGCGTGTTCCAGCTGGAAAGCGGTGGCATGAAGAATTTCATGAAGGAATTAAAGCCCCAGAGTCTGGAAGATGTTATCGCGGGTATTTCCCTGTATCGTCCCGGCCCCATGGACTTTATTCCCAAATATATCAAGGGTAAAAACAATCCTCTGGCCATCACTTATCCCTGCCATCAGATCATACCGATCCTGGAGGCAACCTACGGTTGTATCGTTTATCAGGAACAGGTAATGCAGATCGTACAGAACCTGGCAGGATACAGTATGGGCGCTGCGGATAACATCCGGCGCGCCATGAGTAAGAAAAAGCAGTATGTCATTGATGAGGAGCGGGAATACTTCGTACACGGCAAGGAAGATCCCGAAAAAAACATTCACATTGCAGGCTGTGTGAAGAACGGTATTGATGAGAAGGTGGCGGATGGCATTTACGATTCCATGGTGGACTTTGCCAAGTACGCCTTTAATAAATCCCATGCGGCTTGTTATGCAGTGGTGGCTTATCAGACGGCGTATCTTAAGTTCTATCATCCGGTAGAATTCATGGCGGCGCTGATGACCTCGGTCATTGATAATCCTCCCAAGGTATCCGAATATATCCTGGTCTGCCGCTCCATGGGAATAGAGCTTCTGCCCCCGGACATCAACGAAGGAGAAGCGGGCTTCTCCGTATCCGGCGGTAAGATCCGCTATGCCCTTACTGCGATCAAGAACGTAGGCCGGCCCATCATTGACAGCATTGTAGAGGAACGAAGGAGAGGCGGAGTGTTTGCCGATCTGCAGGATTTCATTTCCCGTATGACATCCAACGGAAACGGCGATGTGAACAAGCGGGCGGTAGAGAACTTTATCAAAGCCGGCGTATTTGATTCTCTGGGAGGAACCAGAAAGCAGTACATGAGCGTCTACATTCCCATCATGGATTCGCTGCAGAAAGATAAGAAGAACAATATGGCAGGGCAGATGTCCCTCTTTGATCTGGCGGGAGACGAAGACAAGTCTCAATTTTCCGTGCAGCTTCCCGATGTGGGTGAGTATGACAAACAGATGTTGCTGGCCTTTGAGAAAGAAGTGCTGGGCATCTATGTCAGCGGTCATCCCCTGGAAGACTATGAGGAACTGTGGAAGAAGCATACCAGTGCTCTGACCACGGACTTTATCCAGAATGTGGATCCGGAGAATCCGGAAGGCACGGTGCAGGTGAAGGACGGAGCCAGAGTGACCGTGGGAGGCCTGATCACCGAGAAGAAGATCAAATATACCAAGAACGACAAGATCATGGCATTCCTTACCCTGGAAGATCTGGTGGGTACGGTGGAAGTCATTGTATTTCCCAGAGATTATGAGAAATATGCGGACAAGATCGAAGAGGATGCCAAGGTGTTTATTACCGGACGGGCTTCTGTGGAAGAAAACAAAGATGCCAAGCTGATCTGTGAAGGCATCACACCCTTTGATGAGGTACCCCGGAAGCTGTGGATCCGTTTCCCTAACTTAGAGGATTATGAAATCATGCAGGCGGTGCTGATGACGGCCATTTCCAATTCAGAAGGCCCGGACAGGATCGTGATCTACATCGATGATATCAAGGCCATGAAGGAGCTTCCTCCCAGTCAGAATGTGAAAGCAGACGCCCAGCTTCTGGAACAGTTGGAGGTTCTATTTGGCAAGGAAAATGTGATCCTCAGATCCTGATGGAAGTCTCGAAGGCACACAATGCTTGTATTTGTGCCATTGTGAGTATAAAATGATGAAGAAGACGTCATAGCGTTGAAGAGAGGCTACCAATATGGCAAAGGAAATTAAAACGATCGGAATATTAACCAGCGGTGGTGATGCACCGGGTATGAATGCTGCGATCCGCGCGGTGGTTCGTAAGGCCATTGCCAACGGCGTAAAGGTTAAGGGGATCAAGAAAGGCTATCAGGGTCTTCTTAATGAAGAGATCATTGATATGGAAGCCCGCAGCGTATCCGATATCATCCAGAAGGGCGGTACCATCTTAGGTACGGCACGATGCAGCGAATTCAGAACGGAAGAGGGCCAGAAGAAAGGCGCTCAGATCTGTAAGAAGCACGGCATTGACGGTCTGGTGGTGGTAGGCGGAGACGGTTCCTACCGGGGTGCACAGGCCTTGTCTCAGCATGGGATCAATACCATCGGCCTTCCCGGAACCATTGACCTGGATATTTCCTGTACGGATTACACCATTGGTTTTGATACGGCGGTGAATACCGCTATGCAGGCCATTGATAAAGTAAGAGATACATCCTCTTCCCACGAGCGTTGCTCCATCATCGAGGTTATGGGACGTAACGCAGGTTACATTGCTTTATGGTGCGGTGTTGCCAACGGTGCGGAAGATATCCTGCTCCCTGAGAAATATGATTTCAATGAGCAGCAGATCATTAATAACATCATTAAGAACCGTAAGAGAGGCAAGACTCACCACCTGATCATCAATGCGGAAGGTATCGGACATTCCACTTCCATGGCAAGACGTATTGAGGCGGCTACCGGCATTGAGACCAGAGCAACCATTTTAGGTTACATGCAGCGTGGTGGTTCTCCTACCTGCAAGGATCGTTATTGGGCATCTATCATGGGTTCATATGCAGCCGATATCCTTTGCGAGGGTAAGACCAATCGTGTGGTTGCCATGAAGAACGGAAGTATTGTGGACTTCGATATAGAAGAAGCTCTGGCCATGGAGAAGAGCATTGATGAGTACCAGTATCAGGTAGCCCGGATCTTATCCATGTAACAGAGGGGAACGCAGAAGAGATTCATGTAACAGACCGGACTGCAGAAGAGAGCCATGTAGCAGATCGGATTGCAGAAGAGATCCAATGGAATCGCGTAGAAAGAAAAACAAATGAATTCAAATGAACCGGCAAGTTATTTGCCGGTTCATGTCAGATTAGGGATAAATCGTGAAGTGTACCATAACCAGCTTTAACAATAATCGAATCAAAGATACGGCAGCTTTATTAAAGCAGGCCAGGGCCCGCAGAGAGCAGGATGCATTTGTGGTGGAAGGGATCCGTATGTGCAGGGAGATCCCCAAAGGAAAACTGGTATCCCTGTATCTCAGTGAAGAACTGGCAAGCCGTGCAGGCGGTAGTATTTCCGAGCCGGATCCGGCGTTGCAGGATCTGATCTCCTACGCCAAAAGCAAGGGAGAGGGCGTTCTGGAAGTGGTAAAGCAGGATGTCTTTGAAAGGATGGCGGATACCAAAAGCCCCCAGGGTATTCTGGCGGTAGTTCGGCAGTTCCGCTATGAAGAAGCGGATCTGTTAAAACAAGAGTCGCCCCTTCTTCTGGCGTTGGAGAATCTTCAGGATCCGGGCAATCTGGGAACCATGTTTCGAAGCGGGGAAGCATCCGGCATTGGTGGAATCCTTATGAGCAAGGATACGGTGGATGTGTATAACCCCAAGGTGATCCGTTCCACCATGGGATCGGTATTTCGGGTGCCCTTCTTTTATACGGAGGATTTCTGCGGCAGTATTCGGCAGCTGCAAAGCAGGGGGATACAGACCTGTGCCGCCCATTTACAGGGATCTGAAAGCTACGAAGCTTATGATTATAAAAAACCGACGGTATTCATCATCGGGAATGAAGGAAACGGGCTGACGAAGGAAGCCACTGAAGCAGCGGCCTGCCGCCTGAAGATTCCCATGGAGGGACAGGTGGAGAGTCTGAATGCAGCTACGGCAGCCACGGTTTTATTATTTGAAGCAGCAAGACAAAGGAGAAATTAAGGGATGAAGATTGGATTTATCGGACTTGGAAATATGGCAACGGCCATCATCGGCGGGATGTTAAAGCAGGGGATCTGTACTCCCGGGGAGATCACCGGAACGGCCCACACCGAAGAAACCGCACAGAAGGTGGCAAAGGAATTCGGCATTATTACCTTTGCGGGACACAATCAGGATGTGGCGTTAAAATCCGATCTGTTGTTCCTGGCAGTAAAGCCGCAGGTGCTGCCGGAAGTATTAAAGGAGATCAAGTTCAGTATCCTGCCGGAAACACTCGTCGTAAGTATTGTTGCAGGTAAAGATCTGGCATATCTGGCAAAAGAACTGGGACCGGATACAAGGATCATCCGTTGCATGCCCAATACACCGGCACTGGTGGGAGAGGGATGTACCGCCATCTGTGCAAATGACCATGTGAACAGTGTGGAACTGGAGCAGGTGCGGAATATCTTCAACAGCTTCGGCAAGGGCATCGAGGTGCCGGAAAAGTGGATGGATGCCGTGGTTGGTGTCAGCGGAAGCGGACCGGCCTATGTATTTATGTTTATTGAAGCCATGGCGGATGCAGCCGTACAGCAGGGTATGCCCCGGAAGCAGGCCTATGAATTTGCGGCACAGACCGTACTGGGAAGTGCCAGGATGGTGCTGGAAACCGGTAAGCATCCCGGAGAGCTGAAGGACATGGTATGCTCCCCGGCGGGCACTACCATTGAAGCGGTGAAAGTACTGGAAGAGAAGAACTTCCGCGGTGCCGTTATGGATGCGGTGATCGCCTGCGCAGAGAAATCCCGGAACCTGTGATCCGATAGATATTACCTTGTAACCTGATACCTGGTAATTGATGATCATGGAACGGATCTTCCGGAAATGAATGTTATGGAGATCGAATAAGTAGTTAGACAATGGGCCTTAACTTGACAAGTTTAGGCTCATTTTGTTATATTTATCCCGTAACATTTTTAATAACTTTGTAATAATTTAACAGGCTATTATGATGAGACAAATGTCCAGACCATTATGCTACGCTGCAGCACTTGTGCTGGGAGTATCAATAATGGTCCATTTTAACTGCATAGAAGCGCAGGCCGGGAACCTCTCCGCATACAGCGCAGGGATCGCATCTCTGATCGATCCTTCCGCTATTGAGATCTCCGATATCGAGACCCTGCTCATCGATCCCACGGTCCTTAACAGCTTAGAGCCGCAGGAAGAGCGAAGTACGCTGGTTATGGCCAATGTGAACAATGCGGTGAACGTTCGCGCAGAGGCCGACGAGGAAGCCGAGAAGGTAGGTGTCCTGTATAAAGACTGCGGCGGCCGGATCCTGGAAGAAGGCGACGGTTGGACCAAGATCTCTTCCGGAGAACTGGAAGGCTGGGTCTGCAACGATTACCTGCTTTTTGATGACGAAGCCGTTGCACTGGCGGAAGAAGTAGGCGTGCGGATCGTTACGGTGGAATCCGATGCACTGAGGGTCCGTAAAGAGCCCTCTCTGGATGCAGGGGTATTTGGTCTGGTAGCCAGCGGAGATGAGCTGGATGTGGTGGAAACCGTATCCGATGAATGGATCAGCGTAGACTATGAAGGTGAGACCGGTTATCTGTCTGCTGAGTATGTCTCCATTGACTTCCACATTGACGCAGGCGAGACGATGGCGTCCATTAAGCAGCGGGAGAAGGAAGAAGCCGAGAAGAAGGCCGCCCTTACCAAGAATCAGGGCGCTGTGATCGCAGGAGCAGATGAAGCCAGACTTCTGGCAGCACTGATCCAGTGCGAAGCAGGCGGCGAACCTTATGAAGGCCAGTTGGCTGTAGGTGCGGTAGTCATGAACCGTGTACGAAGCGCCGGCTATCCCAACACCATTACCGAAGTGATCTACGCTTCCGGTCAGTTTACACCGGCAAGAAGCGGAAAGCTTGCAAAGCGTTATAACGGAAATATCAAAGATTCCTGCGTACAGGCAGCACAGGAGGCACTGGCAGGTGTTACCAATGTAGGAACCGCCACACACTTCCGAAGAGTAGGCTATCGGGACGGTATCGTCATCGGCCATCACGTATTCTGGTAGAAATATAAGGAACAGCGTATATAACCATGTAGTTAGGCAGAAATGTGGGGCATATACTATGAAACTACGGGGTTTTCTCATCCGAAGAGGGATGGGGAAGCCCTTTTTTACAGGAAAGTTTATCCTTCCGATGCCGACAATTTCCGAAAAACGGCGATTTTTAAACCCTGGGTTTAAGCTTATACGATTGCGGGCCGGGTGCAAATAGTGTACTATTAAGATGCTATCAAGGAGCGCCGCAGATGGCGCAGAATCGAGGTTTATATGCTGGAAGCACTGGTTTTGAACAACGTGTATTGCTGGTTGATCCTGCTGGTACTCATGATCGTCATTGAGTTCGCTACCATGGGTCTTACCACCATCTGGTTTGCAGCCGGAGCCTTGATCGCTCTGATCGTAGCACTGGCGGGGGGAAATCTGGTATTGCAGATCGCATTCTTTATTGGTGTCTCGGTGTGCTTGTTGTACTTTACAAGACCCTGGGCCATGCGATTTTTTAACCGGGACCGAACCCGTACCAATGCAGATATGCTCATCGGCAAGAAGGGCATAGTCCTGACAGAGATCGATAATCTTCAGGGAACCGGACTGATCAATGTAGGCGGTCAGGAATGGACCGCACGGTCAAACCAGGATGATAAGGTCATCAAGCAGGGAAATGTGGTTACTGTCATTGCCATCGCAGGGGTAAAGGCGATCGTGGATGCAGCAAGCGCAGAAGACGGAACGGAAAGTGATGTTACGCTGGCCGCAGCATCTACGCCGGATCATACAAAGGAGGGTATCTAACATGGAATTCATCGGCATCATCGTATTAGTATTATTTATCATTGCATTATTGATCATTGTATCTTGCATCAAGGTAGTACCTCAGGCAGAAGCTTATGTCATCGAGCGGCTGGGCGCTTATCAGACCACCTGGGACAGAGGTCTTAAGTTCAAGACTCCGTTCATTGACCGTATTGCCAAGAGAGTGAACTTAAAGGAACAGGTAGCGGATTTTCCGCCGCAGCCCGTTATCACCAAGGATAACGTAACCATGCGGATCGATACTGTTGTGTTCTATCAGATCACAGATCCCAAGCTCTTTACCTATGGCGTGGAGAATCCTTTGCTGGCCATTGAGAACCTGACCGCAACCACCCTTCGTAACATCATTGGTGATCTGGAACTGGATCAGACACTGACTTCCAGAGAGACCATCAATACCAAGATGCGTTCTACTCTGGATATTGCAACGGACCCTTGGGGAATCAAGGTAAATCGTGTAGAATTAAAGAACATCATTCCTCCTGCAGCCATTCAGGATGCCATGGAGAAACAGATGAAGGCAGAGCGTGAGAGACGTGAGTCTATCCTTCGTGCAGAAGGTGAGAAGAAATCCACCATTCTGGTAGCAGAAGGACAGAAGGAATCCGCAGTCCTGGAAGCAGAGGCTGAGAAGGAAGCAACCATCTTACGTGCAGAAGCTGAGAAGCAGAGAAGGATCCGCGAAGCAGAAGGTGAAGCAGAAGCGATCCTGAAGGTACAGCAGGCGAATGCAGAAGGTATCCGTCTGATCCGTGAAGCAGGTGCCGATAAGGCCGTGCTTACCATCAAGAGCCTGGAAGCATTTGAGAAGGCAGCTGACGGACAGGCTACCAAGATCATTATTCCTTCCGAGATCCAGGGGATTGCAGGCCTGGCTGAATCCGTGAAGGAAGTTGTTTCCGACAAATAAGCGGAGAGACAGATGTTTGCAGTCGGATTGGTTGCATGTAAAAACGGATCCGAATCCTGCAGAAAAGATAAGAGAATAAGGCATAAGCCAACGATGGAACCGGACCCGGTAATCAAGGTCCGGTTATGCCTGTTTATAGAACAAAAATTTTTGAAGAAAAGGAAGTAGCAGCATGAGTACAGAACTGAACCTGAAGGGGCGCAGCTTTTTAAAGCTGTTGGACTACACATCGGAAGAGATCACCGGACTTCTGGATCTGGCAGCAGAACTGAAGGATAAGAAGAAAAAAGGGATCCCCGTCGACGTACTGCGAGGCAAGAACGTGGCATTGATCTTTGAGAAGACCAGTACCAGAACCCGATGTGCATTTGAAGTAGCAGCGCACGATCTGGGAATGGGCTGTACCTATCTGGATCCCAGCGGTTCACAGATCGGCAAGAAGGAGAGCATTGCGGATACCGCACGTGTTCTGGGCCGCATGTTTGAAGGTATCGAATATCGTGGCTTCGAGCAGAGCATTGTGGACGAACTGGCAAAATATGCAGGTGTTCCTGTTTGGAACGGCCTGACCAATGAATTCCATCCCACCCAGATGCTGGCGGATCTGCTGACCATTCGGGAGCATTTCGGCCATCTGAAAGGGATCAGATTGGCTTATCTGGGAGATGCCCGTTACAATACCGGCAATTCTCTGATGGTGGCTTGTGCAAAGATGGGTATGCATTTCGTATCCTGTACGGATCCTTCCTATTTCCCGGATCAGGCGCTGGTAGATACCTGTAAGAAGATCGCCGGGGAAACGGGTGGCTCCGTAACATTGACAAGCGATGTTATGGAGGGCACTAAGGGAGCGGATGTGATCTCCACCGATGTATGGGTATCCATGGGAGAGCCAGATGAAGTATGGACCGAGCGGATCAAGGTGCTTTCTCCGTATCAGGTAAACCGCAAGGTAATGGAGAATGCAGGGCCTCATGCCGTATTTATGCACTGTCTGCCTGCATTCCATGATCTGAAGACCAAGATCGGTAAGGAAATGGGAGAACGCTTTGGCTTTGAGGAGCTGGAGGTGACCGATGAAGTATTCGAATCTCCCGCATCCATTGTATTTGATGAAGCCGAAAACCGCATGCATACTATTAAAGCGGTGATGGCAGCAACCCTGGGAGCAAAGTTTTAATGGAATCCCTGACGTCCAAAGTATTAACGTTTTTAAGAGAGAATCCCGAAGGTGTATCGGGACAGAATATCTGTGATGCCTGCAATGTATCCAGAACCGCGGTATGGAAGGTGATCCGTAAGCTTCAGGAAGAAGGCTACGAGATCGAAGCTGTACGCAATAAGGGGTATCGTCTCCTTTCCGCGCCGGAGCAGGTGGATGAAGCGGAGATCCGCAGTCATCTGCATACGGCCTGGGCCGGCAGGAGCATTGTATGGAAAGAGGTTACAGGCTCCACCAACACCGATGCCAAGCACTTGTCGGAGCAGGGCGCTCCCGATGGCACATTGGTAGCGGCAGGCACCCAGGAGGGTGGCAGAGGCCGCATGGGACGAGTATGGCAGTCACCAAAGGGCACCACCATTTCCATGTCTCTTCTGCTGAAGAAAGAAGAACTGGTACCGGAGAAGGCATCCATGCTGACCCTTGTCATGGCTGTTGCTGTGGCAAAGGCGATCGCGGAGCTGATCCCGGAGGATCAGGCGCAGGAGCTTAAGATCAAGTGGCCCAACGATATCGTCTTAAATCGCCGGAAGATTTGTGGTATCCTTACAGAGATGACCATGGAGGAGTTCCGCATCCGGGATATTGTCATCGGTGTGGGTATCAACGTGTTACAGGAGGGATTTCCCGAGGACATTGCATCCATGGCAAGTTCCCTGTATCTGGAAACGGGTTGTAAGATCCCAAGGGCTAAGCTGATGGCAGGTGTATTACAGCACTTTGAAGAAGCCTATGAGGTCTTTTCTAAGACTATGGACCTGTCGGGACTGAAGGAATATTATGAAGCCCACATGGCGGGCATCGGCCATCCCGTGCGGGTGCTGGATCCCAGGCAGCCTTATGAAGGGGTGGCTCAGGGCATCCGGGAGAACGGAGAATTAGTGGTAAGGAGGTCAGATGGCACCATCTGTCAGGTATACGCCGGAGAAGTATCGGTGCGGGGCCTGTACGGATATGTCTGAGACAATATGAGCAGAGAAAGTAGCGGCGCACCGGAGAAAGTGATCCTCTGTGCAGCCAATGCCTATGATAAAAAATATTATTTTAATCCTTCTTTTGAGAAGATGCCGGATTCTGTCAAGGATGAACTGCACATCATCTGTGTGCTGTTTACCGAGGAAGTCGGCGGGATCTTTACGATTGCCTTTGACGAGGAAGGAGAGGTGATCATGGAGACCAATGCGGCAGCGGAAGATGCGCTGTACGATGAAGTCAGCAGCGGCCTTCTGATCAGCAAGATCCGGAACACCAGACAGGAACTCTTCCAGTCCCTGCAGTTGTTTTACCGGGTATTTATTCTTAAGGAAGATCCTTCCGCTTTACTGGCGGAGGAAGATGA
>JAIKYN010000004.1 GCA_024683155.1 Lachnospiraceae bacterium
CTCTCCAGCAAAGATGCGAAGAAGGTTTATACCCATTGTACGGCAGCAGCGCTTCGTGCAAAAGATTGTGTCATGGATACCGCAGAGAAGGTTCAGGAAAACTGCAATGATATCTATGAAGAAGCAAAGCAGATCAATGAAGACCGTGCAGCAGCCGAAGCAGCAGCTGCCACATGTGAGGAATAAAGCAGGTAGTTTATGGAACTGAAGATCAAACATGAAATACGGGGCCGTATCCGGTTTTCCATGCCTGTCAGACGTTATTCCACGGAACAGGCGGATATGCTCCAGTACTATCTCATGAATGTTCCCGGCATCAGTAAGGTATCGGTTTATGAACGCACCGGTGATGTGGTGGTGTTTTACACTTGCCCGCGACAGGATGTGATCCGGGCGTTGAAAGCGTTTACACCGGCCATGGAACAGCCGGAAAAACAGGAAGAGATCCGGGCGCTGGTTCCGGAACATACCTCCCGGGCACTGAACAATGCATACAAAGAGAAGCTGATCATGCAGGTGGTAAAGCATTACACCATTCGCTGGCTGATTCCCTTGCCGATCCGCAGGATCCGGGCTGTTGTTCGAGCCCTTCGGTTTGTGCGAAAGGCACTGGTTTCTCTGTTTGTGCATAAACGGCTGGAAGTATCCGTACTGGATGCAGTTGCCATTGTAGCGTCTATGCTTACCGGAGATTTTGTGACTGCTTCTTCCGTTATGTTCCTGCTGGAAGTAGGAGATACGCTGGAGGAGTGGACCCACAAGAAGTCGGTAGCAGATCTGGCCGGGACCATGTCCTTAGGTGTGGATAAGGTTTGGCTGCGAAATGAGGGCGGCGATGTACTGGTGCCCATTTCCCAGGTGAAAGAAGAAGATCTGGTGTCCGTACGTATGGGCACGGTGATCCCGTTGGACGGCGTCGTGGAAAGCGGCGAAGCCATGGTAAACCAGGCATCCCTTACAGGCGAAGGGATTCCTGTAAAGAAAGATCCCGGAGCATATGTGTATGCCGGTACAGTTGTGGAGGAAGGCGACCTGGTCATCCGGGTGCAGAATGCAACCGGTAATACCCGGTATGAGAAGATCATTCATATGATCGAAGAGTCGGAGCAGCTGAAATCCGGCGTGGAAAGCCGTGCGGAGCATCTGGCGGACCGCCTGGTACCCTATAGCTTTGCGGGAACGATCCTGACCTATTTACTGACCCGCAACGTAACCAGAGCCGTATCCATTCTTATGGTGGATTTTTCCTGTGCGTTGAAACTGTCCATGCCATTATCGGTATTGTCTGCCATGCGGGAAGCGCAGACCCATCATCTTACGGTGAAGGGAGGAAAATTCCTGGAAGCGGTTGCGGATGCAGATACCCTTGTATTTGATAAAACAGGAACGCTGACCAAGGCGACTCCCAGGGTTGTGGAGGTCGTACCGTTTGGCGGAAATGACAAGGATGAGATGCTGCGGATCGCAGCCTGCCTGGAAGAACATTATCCCCATTCCATTGCCAATGCGGTGGTTGCAGCTGCCCGTGAGCAGGGTCTGGAGCATGATGAGATGCACCGGGAGGTTCAGTACGTGGTGGCCCACGGAATCTCTTCCATCATTGAGGAAGAGCGGGTGGTCATCGGTAGCTGGCATTTTGTTTTTGAAGATGAAGGCTGTGTGATCCCGGAAGGAGAAGAAGGTAAATTCGATTCCATTTCCAAAGATCATTCCCGCCTCTTCATGGCGATTTCCGGATGTCTGGCAGCCGTGATCTGTCTGGAGGATCCTCTGAGAGAGGAGGCACCGGATGTGATCCGAAGACTGCATGACATCGGATTTACCAACATCGTCATGATGACGGGAGACAGCAAACATACCGCCCGCAGTGTGGCGGAAAAAGTTGGCGTGGATGAGTACTTCGCGGAAGTCCTTCCGGAAGATAAGGCCAATTATGTGCGGAAACTGAAGGAAGAAGGTCATAAGGTCATTATGATCGGAGACGGGATCAATGATTCTCCGGCACTGTCGGAAGCTGATGCCGGCATTGCCATCAGTGAAGGAGCACAGCTTGCCCGGGAGATCGCGGATATCACCATTTCCGAGAATAACCTGTATAATCTCATTACGCTGCGTCAGATCAGTGAAGGTCTGATGAAACGGATCCGTAGCAATTACCGGTTCGTGGTCAGCTTTAACACCGGTCTGATCCTG
Source organism: Lachnospiraceae bacterium (assembly GCA_024683155.1). Lineage (GTDB taxonomy): Bacteria > Bacillota > Clostridia > Lachnospirales > Lachnospiraceae > JAILDL01. The sequence goes on from JAIKYN010000004.1 coordinate 2,194, forward strand.
TTAGGGCTTATGGGAATCCTGGCACCCGGAACCTCTGCATTGCTGCACAACGGTTCCACTGTGGCCCTGGGTCTTAAGAGCATGACGGATCTGCTTCCGAAAGAGCAGAAAAAGTGATGCTTGCATATCTTATATAAATAGAGTAAACTACCTCTAGTTGAAAGTTCTTCGGGGCGGGGCGCAATTCCCCACCGGCGGTAAAGTCCGCGACCTGCTTTTTGGCAGCTGACCCGGTGCGATTCCGGGACCGACAGTATAGTCTGGATGGAAGAAGGAACTTTAGGTAGTATGCCTATGGTCTATGCCCCATGCGTTTTTTCGCATGGGGTTTCTTTTTTGCCTTGGCTGCAGGTTTTGCTCATTCCTGCAGGGAGGCAGCCGAACACTTTCCCAAAATAATTGAAGGAAGATCGGATCTGTTCCGGGAAGAAACTGCCCATATAAGGAACACAGCGGTCTTCGCGCATAAGCTGCGCAGAAAGGAATCCTAATGAATGAACTTTGGGAAAACATTGCAACAAACGTAGTATTTGTGGTGGAGTTTCTGCTCCTCATGGCGGCCATGTTCGTCATCGCCTATGTGTTTGAGAAGATCTCCAAGAAGAGAAGGGGAGATACCACCCGCATCCTTACCACCCGTAAGGTAGCCATGATCGGTATGCTTTCCGCCATTGCGGCCGTACTGATGCTCATCGAAGTGCCCATGCCCTTTGCACCCGGCTTTTATAAGCTGGATCTCAGCGAGCTGCCGATTCTTATCGGAACCTTTGCGTTTGGTCCCGTTGCAGGTGTCATGATCGAGATGGTGAAGATCATTCTGAAAGTCCTGTTTAAAGGAACCTCCACCGCTTTCGTAGGCGAGCTGGCAAACTTTATCGTTGGATGCTCTTTGATTCTGCCGGCCTCCATTGTTTACAGCTTCAAGAAAGATAAGAAGCATGCCCTCATCGGCTGCATTGTGGGGACTCTTTGCATGACCATTGTGGGAACCGGATTTAATGCCGTCTATCTGTTGCCGAAATTCGCGGAAATGTACGGCATGCCGCTGGATGCCCTTATCGGTATGGGAACCGCTATTAACCCCAATATTACGGGAATCACCAGTTTCGTTATTCTGGCAGTTGCTCCCCTGAACCTGATCAAGGGAACCCTGAATTCCGTAGTAACCTTCCTGATCTACAAGCACATCAGTCCGCTGCTGAAAGCAGGAAACCAGTAAACTGACAGATTCATATGCCACTTTCATGTTAAGTCCCGGAGGCCGATGGTTTCCGGGACTTACTGTTTATACTGTCACAGGGTTGCCAGTTGTGGTAAAATCACAATGTAATGGAAGAGATAAGAGAATCATTTAAACCGGAAGATACATATGACATCGGCAAGGAACTGGGTGAGAAAGCCGCTCGGGGAGACGTGTATACCCTGATCGGTGATCTTGGCGTGGGCAAAACCGTGTTTACACAGGGTTTTGCGGCAGGTCTTCACATCGAAGACTATGTGAATTCCCCCACCTTTACCATTATTCAGGAATATGAGGACGGCCGTCTGCCCTTGTATCATTTTGACGTGTACCGCATCGGGGACGTGTCGGAAATGGACGAACTGGGCTATGAGGATTATTTCTACGGCGAGGGCGTGTGCCTGATCGAGTGGGCCGATCTGGTGAAGGAGGTTATTCCTCCCGAAGCAGTGCGCATTGAGATCATGAAGGATTTGGAGAAGGGCTTTGACTACCGGCAGATCCGGATCATCCGCCCTTAACGGGAGGCAATTTGAAAATATTAGCACTGGACGCATCAGGCATGAGTGCTTCCGCAGCCCTTGCAGAAGACGATATCCTGATCGCTGAATATACCATTAATACGAAGAAGATGCATTCACAGATCCTGTTACCTTTAGTAGCAGGGATCCGGGAAATGACCGGCATGGATCTGGCAGACGTGGACGCTGTGGCGGTGGCCCAGGGTCCCGGTTCATTTACCGGCCTGCGTATCGGTTCCGCTACCGCCAAAGCACTGGGCATGGTTTGGGAGAAACCCATCGTACCGGTGCCTACCGTGAACGGACTGGCTATGAACCTGTGGGGAGCGGGCACCCTGGTATGCCCGATGATGGATGCAAGAAGAAGTCAGGTCTATACCGGCCTGTTCCATTTTGATCAGGGAGAACTGATCACGGATCGGGAGCAATGTGCCGTATCCGTGGAAGAGATCCTGGAAGACATTAACCAAAGAGGGGAAGCGGTAACCTTCCTTGGGGATGGCGTTCCCGTATACCTGGAACAGATTCGCAGCCTTTGCAAGGTACCTTATACGCTGGCACCTGCCCACATGAACCGCCAGAAGGCCGGTAGTGTGGCTGTTTTGGGTATGCGTCTGTTTGCACAGGGTGTGATCCAGACACCGGAAGAGCACAGTCCGGTTTATCTGAGAGTATCCCAGGCAGAACAGGAAGGCCTGAAAGAATACAATAAACTGTAACACACAACGAATTGGAAAGACATGGGTGATCACATGGGGGGATTGTGGATCCGGCCAATGAGAGATGAGGATGTGGAAACGGTCAGTCTTCTGGAAGAGGCCGCTTTTTCCATGCCCTGGAGTGCCGATGCATTTCGGGATATGCTGGCCCGGGAGGATGCGGTGTATCTGGTGGCGGAACAGGACGGAGAGATCCTGGGGGTTTGCGGCCTGCATCAGTCTTTTGAAAGCGGAGAGATCACCAATGTCAGTGTATGCAAGGAAAAACGAGGGGCCGGGATCGGCACCCGTTTAATGGAAGAGATCCTGAAGGTCTCCCGTGGAAGAGAGATCACACAATTGCTGCTGGAAGTCAGAGTCAGCAACGAAGCCGCCATTCATGTCTATGAAAAGTGCGGATTTCAGGTGATCGGAAGACGGAAGGATTTCTATGAGGAACCCTGGGAGGATGCCTTCGTCATGGAGTGTAAACTCTAGGGAAGCCCAAAAGTGCCGGACATTTCCCATAAGGAGATATCATTTCCATTAAGGGGAAATGAGGGTGAAGGAAATCAAAGATGAAAGGTTATATTGAATGATCGATGTTTGTTTACTGGGAAGCGGAGGAATGATGCCGCTGCCTTATCGCTGGTTAACGTCCCTGATGGTTCGTTACAATGGACACAGTTTTTTGATCGACTGTGGAGAAGGAACGCAGATCGCGTTGCGGGAGAAGGGCTGGAGCCCCAAACCCATTGATCTGATCTGCCTGACTCATTTCCATGCGGATCATATCAGCGGTCTGCCCGGTCTTCTTCTGACCATGGGCAACGCAGAGCGGACGGAGCCTCTTACCATTGTGGGACCCAAGGGTCTGCCCCGGGTTCTCAATGCCATCCGGGTCATCGCCCCGGAACTCCCTTTTGAGATCAGATGCCAGGAGATCACGGAACCCCAGCAGGGATTCGATTTTGAAGGACTTCATTTCGAAGCCTTCCGCGTCAATCACAATGTGGTCTGCTACGGTTACAGTATTTCTCTGGAACGCCAGGGTCGTTTTCAGGTGGAAAAAGCCGAAGAACTGGGCCTTGAGCGGAAATATTGGAATTTACTTCAGAAGGGACAGAATGTTACAATAGAAGGTAAAGAATATACTCCCGACATGGTCATGGGACAGCCCCGGAAGGGCCTGAAACTGACCTACACCACGGATACACGCCCTACGGAGAGTATCGTGGAAAATGCCAGGGAATCCGATCTGTTTATCTGTGAAGGCATGTATGGCGAAGAGGATAAGATCGGAAAAGCCAAAGAGCACAAACACATGACGTTCCTGGAGGCGGCAGATATGGCCAAAAGAGCGGATGTGGGGGAAATGTGGCTGACGCATTACAGCCCGGCACTGATCAAAGCGGAGGAATTCATGGACGGTGTCCGCAAGGTCTTCCCCAGGGCCTATGCCGGTAAGGACGGCAAGAGTAAAGAACTGGATTTTGAGGAAGATTAAGCTATAAAAATCCACGGAAGGAGGTTGGTGATGGCAACCAGTAAACGAGTGACCAGAACCGGGTTATTGCTGATCGCAATGGCTGTGGCTGTTGTCGCCTATTTTTACCATCTGACCAACCGAGCGCCTGTAAAAACGGTGGAAGCGGTCGCAACCCCGGTGCAGGAACTGCTTCTGAAGGATTATGAGTCTAATTATCCCCAGACCCCCAAGGAAGTGCTGAAAGCCTACAATAATATCATGCAGGTATGCTACAATCAGCAGTGCAGCGATGAGGAGCTGGTGGAACTGGCTGATCTGACGCTGTTGTTCTTCGATCAGGAACTGGCAGAAGCCAATCCCAATTACTACGATACACTGAAGAACGATGTGACCACCTACCGGGAGAACGATTGCAAGATCTCCAGTTATTCCCTGTCGGCGGCTACCGACGTGGATTATTACATTAAGGACAATTTCAGCTTTGCGCGTCTGAGCTGTATCTATAATATCCGGATCTCCACCCAGGTAACATCCTACAAGCAGATCTATCTGCTGCGGAAGGATGACGATGGCCACTGGAAGATCTATGGTTGGAAACGCGATCAAGGTTATATACAGTAACGTAAGTGCTGGATATGACCTCGGATACATACAGTAACGTAAGTTGCTGGATAATGACCTCGGATATATCCAGTATTCATAAGGAAGATCGCAATTGGGCATAACGATGTATTTACGGAAAGGATGCCCACTGTATTATCAGGAGGAAATATGTTAAACCCTACCGAATCCGGAGAAATCCGGATTCTTGCTATTGAAAGCTCTTGTGACGAAACGGCTGCAGCCGTAGTGGTAAACGGAAGAGACGTACGGAGCAATATCATTTCATCCCAGATTGATATTCATACTCTTTACGGAGGTGTGGTCCCGGAGATCGCATCCCGTAAGCACATTGAGAAGATCAATCCGGTGATCACGGAAGCATTAAAGCAGGCGGATATGACCCTGCAGGATATGGATGCCATAGCTGTTACCTACGGACCGGGCCTGGTGGGTTCGCTCCTGGTAGGTGTGTCTGCCGCAAAAGCAGTGGCCTTTGCGGCCAATAAGCCTTTGCTGGGGATCCATCATATCGAAGGGCATATCAGTGCCAATTATATTGAAAACAAAGATCTGGAGCCGCCCTTTGTATGTCTGGTGGTTTCCGGTGGTCATTCCCATCTGGTGATCGTCAAGGACTACGGCTGTTATGAGATCATCGGCAGGACCAGAGACGATGCGGCAGGAGAGGCCTTCGACAAGGTGGCCCGTGCCATCGGCCTTGGCTATCCCGGAGGACCCAAGATTGATAAAGCGGCACGGGAAGGCGATCCGGAGTCCATTCATTTCCCCAGAGCCAAAGTGGCTGGATCTGATTATGACTTCAGCTT
>JAIKYN010000082.1 GCA_024683155.1 Lachnospiraceae bacterium
TAATACAGATACGGACTGAACAGTCCGATCACGGTCGATGCGATGTATATGATGATAAAGTAATTGATCAGGTTGGGAATAGCAAATCTGCCAAGCTTTTTTTCCAGTTTATTAATGAATTTCTCCATGCATTACTCCTTCTTTCACATGTGACATTCTATCATTCCACCCCCTAAAACACAAGGAAACTATGAGTTTAGAAAGTTTATGAAATATTTATACATTCGTCATCGGTTGTTCGTTGCATTCCTCTATGTCCATCACTTATAATACCTAAAGCGTGGCAACACGCATTTTAATAGGTAAAGGCACAGGTTATATACATATGAGTATGGAATACACTCTTGGAATAGATATCGGATCTACCACCGTAAAGCTGGCTATTCTGGATCAGAGCCACAAGATCCTGTTTGCGCAGTATGAGCGGCATTATGCAAATATTCAGGAGACCCTCTCCTCTCTTTTAAAACAGGCGTATGAGCAGGTCGGTAACCTGACCGTCCATCCCATGATCACCGGTTCCGGTGGTCTGACCCTTGCAAATTGTCTCGGCATTCCGTTTGTGCAGGAAGTGATCGCCGTATCCACTTCCCTTCAGACCTTTGCGCCTAAAACCGATGTCGCCATCGAGTTAGGCGGCGAAGATGCCAAGATCATCTATTTTGAAAACGGAAACGTGGAACAGCGTATGAACGGTATCTGTGCAGGCGGTACCGGTTCCTTCATCGACCAGATGGCATCCCTGTTGCAGACAGACGCAGCCGGGTTAAATGAATATGCCAAGGATTATAAATCTCTCTATACCATTGCGGCTCGCTGCGGTGTATTTGCCAAAACCGATATCCAGCCTCTGATCAATGACGGTGCTACCAAAGAAGATCTGTCCGCTTCCATTTTCCAGGCAGTGGTAAACCAGACCATCTCCGGTCTTGCCTGCGGAAAACCCATCCGCGGTCATGTTGCTTTCTTAGGCGGCCCGCTTCATTTCCTTACAGAATTGAAGGTCGCATTTATCCGCACCTTAAAGCTGGATGAAGAACACACCATCGAAACCGACAATTCGCACCTCTTTGCTGCCATGGGCTCTGCCCTCAACGCCAAAGAGGATTGTTTCTTTACCATGGAAGAGATGACCGATAAGCTCTCCCATGAGATCCACATGGACTTTGAAGTTGCCCGTATGGAGCCCCTGTTTGCAAACAAAGAGGAATACGAAGCATTTAAGACCCGTCATGAACAGAGTAAGGTTAAGACCACGGATCTTGCTTCCTATCACGGCAAGTGTTTCCTGGGAATCGATGCCGGAAGCACCACCACCAAGTGTGCCCTGATCGCGGAAGACGGCTCTCTTCTGTATTCCTTCTATTCCAATAATAACGGAAGTCCGTTAAATACCGCTATTTCTTCCATCCAGGAGATCTATTCTCTTCTGCCGGAAGATGTTGAGATCGTTCGTTCCTGCTCCACCGGTTACGGGGAAGCCTTAATGAAAGCAGCATTTTTACTGGATGACGGCGAAGTGGAAACCATTGCCCATTATTACGCGGCTGCATTCTTCCGTCCCGACGTGGACTGTATCCTGGACATCGGCGGTCAGGATATGAAGTGTATCAAGATCAAGAACCATGCCGTAGACTCCGTTCAGTTGAACGAAGCCTGCTCTTCCGGCTGTGGTTCCTTTATTGAGACCTTTGCCAAATCTCTGAACTATTCCGTCCGGGATTTTGCCAAAGCTGCTTTGTTTGCGGAGCATCCCATCGATCTGGGTACCCGTTGTACCGTATTTATGAACTCCAAAGTCAAGCAGGCGCAGAAGGAAGGCGCTTCCGTGGCGGACATTTCCTCAGGTCTTGCTTATTCGGTTATTAAAAATGCCCTGTTTAAGGTTATCAAGGTATCCGATGCCAGCCAACTGGGTAAGAATATCGTAGTACAAGGTGGTACCTTCTATAACGACGCAGTGCTCCGAAGCTTTGAAAAGATCGCTGATTGCGAAGCCATCCGTCCCGACATTGCAGGTATCATGGGTGCTTTCGGCGCGGCTCTTATTGCCAGAGAACGCTACGAACTGGAACATCAGCCTGCCACTACCATGCTGACCATTGATGCCATCAATCATCTGGAATTCAACACCAGTGTGGCGAAATGTAAGGGTTGTACCAACAGCTGTCGTCTCACTATCAACCGTTTTTCCGGCGGCCGTCAGTATATCTCCGGTAACCGCTGCGAACGCGGTCTGGGAAAACAGATCACCGATAACGGTATCCCGAATCTGTTTAAGTACAAGTTAGACCGCCTGTTCTCTTACGAGCCTCTTCCCATTGAAGACGCTCCCCGGGGAACCGTTGGTCTGCCGCGCGTTTTAAATATGTATGAGAATTATCCCTTCTGGTATACCTTCTTTACCAAATTGGGATATCGTGTGGTCTTATCTCCCATGTCCACCCATAAGATCTACGAACTGGGCATTGAATCCATTCCCAGTGAATCGGAATGCTATCCTGCCAAGCTGGCCCATGGTCATGTGGCATGGTTATTGCACCAGGGTGTGAAGTTTATCTTCTATCCTTCGGTATTCTATGAGCGGATCGAAGTAAAAGGCGCCGGCAATCACTATAACTGCCCCATCGTCACTTCTTATTCCGAGAACATTAAGAACAACGTGGAAGAACTGCGGACCGATCATATTGATTTCCGCAATCCTTTCCTGTCCTTTGTAAATGAAGCGACCATCCTGGAAGGCATTCGTGCTTCCTTCCCGGATATCTCCGTACAGGACTTAAAAGATGCCATTTCTGCTGCATGGAAGGAACAAAATGCAGTTCGCACCGACATGCAGAAAAAGGGCGAAGAAGTTCTGAAATTCATGGAAGAAACCGGAACCCACGGCATCGTTCTGGCAGGTCGTCCTTATCATCTGGACTCCGAGATCAATCACGGTATTCCGGAAATGATCAACAGTTACGGCATGGCCGTTCTCACCGAGGACTCCATCTCCCATCTGGGATGCCCGGACCGGCCGCTGATCGTATCGGATCAGTGGATGTATCATTCCCGTCTGTATGCGGCAGCCACCTATGTTCGTACCAGAGAGGATCTGGATCTGATCCAGCTGAATTCCTTCGGCTGCGGTCTGGATGCGGTTACAACCGATCAGGTAGCAGATATTCTTACCGGTTCCGATAAGATCTATACCTGTCTGAAGATCGATGAAGTCAATAACCTGGGGGCAGCCCGGATCCGTGTTCGTTCTCTGCTTGCGGCCATTCGTGTACGTCAGCGTAAGAATGAAAAGCGGACCATTCGTCCCACTTCCATTGATAAAGTGGTCTTCACGGAAGAAATGCGGGATAACTACACCATTCTCTGCCCGCAGATGTCTCCCATCCACTTTGAACTGGTGGAAAAAGCATTCCGCTCCTGCGGTTATAATGTGGTGATCCTCGGAAATGATAATCGCAAGGCCATCGATACCGGTCTTCGTTATGTAAACAACGATGCCTGCTATCCTTCTCTTCTGGTAGTCGGCCAGATCATGGATGCCTTGTTATCCGGTAAATACGACCTGAACCGTACCGCGGTGATCATGTCCCAGACCGGTGGCGGTTGCCGTGCCACCAATTACATCGGTTTTATACGACGCGCTTTAAAGAAGGCAGGCATGGAACAGATCCCGGTTATTTCCGCAAATCTTGCCGGTCTTGAAAGCAATCCCGGCTTTAAGCTGGATCTTAACTTAATGGCCCATGCAACCTTTGCCGCCATGTTCGGCGATATCTTCATGCGCTGTGTTTACCGTATGCGTCCCTATGAGATCGAGCCCGGCTCCGTAGAAGCCGTTCATCAGAAATGGCTGAAGATATGCGGAGAATTTGTTACCGGCAAGCATATAAATTTAATGAAATTCCGTTCCATGTGTCGGGAGATCGTTCGTGATTTCGATCAGATCCCCATTCATGAAGATCTGAAAAAACCCCGCGTTGGTATTGTAGGTGAGATCCTGGTTAAATACGCTCCTACTGCCAACAATCAGCTGGTCAACCTTCTGGAAGCAGAAGGGGCAGAGGCTGTAGTTCCCGACCTGGTGGATTTCTTCCTGTACTGCTTCTATAACCAGATCTATAAAGCAGATCATCTTGGTACCAGCAAGAAGTACAAGCATCTCTTCAAGCTGGCTATTAATGCCGTAGAATGGTTAAGAGCCCCTTACGTAAAGGAACTTCGTAAGAGCAAACATTTCGATGCGCCTAACAGTATCTACAGCACCGTGGAACAGGCTGCTCCTATCGTAAGCATCGGTAATCAGACCGGTGAAGGATGGTTCCTTACCGGCGAAATGATCGAACTGATCCACGATGGGGTCAACAATATTGTATGCTGTCAGCCCTTCGGCTGCCTGCCCAATCACATCGTAGGGAAAGGTGTCATCAAGGAACTGCGCAGGCAGTATCCTCTATCCAATGTGGTTGCCATCGACTTTGATCCCGGTGCCAGCGAAGTAAACCAGCTGAACCGTATCAAGCTGATGCTTTCCACCGCAGTCAAGAATCTGGATCGGACAAATAAGCAG
>JAIKYN010000156.1 GCA_024683155.1 Lachnospiraceae bacterium
TCTTCCTTGTTCCACGAATACAGCTTACGGATCTCGGCACCAACCTTCTCAGCGGGATGCTCGGCAGCCTTCTGACGAAGTGCCTTGAAGTGAGCCTGACCACCTGCAGAAGACATATCCAGTAAGAAATCCTTTGCAAAAGCGCCGGTCTGGATATCATCCAGGATCTTCTTCATGGTCTTCTTGGTCTCTTCGGTAACGATCTTAGGGCCGGTGATGTAATCGCCATATTCAGCAGTATTGGAGATGGAATATCTCATTCCTGCGAAACCGGACTGATAGATCAGATCCACGATCAGCTTCATCTCATGTACACACTCGAAGTATGCATTTCTGGGATCATAACCGGCCTCAACCAGAGTCTCGAAACCAGCCTGCATCAGAGCACAAACGCCGCCGCAAAGAACAGCCTGCTCACCGAACAGATCGGTCTCGGTCTCGGTACGGAAGGTTGTCTCAAGGATACCTGCTCTTGCACCGCCGATACCTGCGCCGTAAGCCAGAGCCATATCCAGAGCCTTACCGGTAGCATCCTGATATACAGCTACCAGACAAGGAGTTCCCTTGCCGGCCTGATACTCGGAACGTACGGTATGACCGGGAGCCTTAGGAGCGATCATGGTAACATCAACATCCTTAGGAGGAATGATCTGATTGAAGTGAATGTTGAAGCCGTGTGCAAACATTAACATGTTGCCTGCTTCCAGATTGGGTGCGATATCCTTCTTATACATGGAAGCCTGTAACTCATCGTTGATCAGGATCATGATGATATCAGCCTTCTTTGCAGCTTCTGCTGCAGTGAAAACCTCAAAGCCCTGTTCCTCGGCTCTCTTCCAGCTCTTAGAGCCTTCATAGAGACCAATGATTACATGAGCACCGGATTCCTTCAGGTTCAGTGCATGTGCATGTCCCTGGCTGCCATATCCGATAATGGCAATGGTCTTACCTTCCAGCAGGTCTACATTACAATCCTGCGCATAAAAGATACGTGCTTCTTTTGTTTCGCTCATTACGATTTCTCCTCCTAGATCAGAAATTTTTTCATATTTAACTAAAGGATATTTCCTTAAGCTTCACTTTACTATGGTAAATAGGTAACGTTGTCGGTACCTCTTCCAAGTCCGGCGGTTCCGGTACGGGCCAGTTCCAGGATCTCAAAGCCGCCCAGAAGATTTAAGAACGCTTCGATCTTGTCCTGACTGCCGGTCAGTTCCACGATGAGGGAATCCACGGACACATCGATGATCTTCGCACGGAAGATATCGGCGATGGCAATGATGTTCTGACGCTGCTCCGCATCCACTCTCACCTTGATCAGGGCCAGTTCCCTGTATACACTGTCCTGCGGCTTTAATTCCTTAATATCCCGTACGTCTTCCAGCTTGGCTACCTGCTTCTGGATCTGATCCAGGATATCGGTATCTCCACTGGTTACAATGGTAATGCGGGTAAAACGGGGATCTGCCGTTACGCCTGCGGTAATACTCTCAATATTATAACCTCTTCTGGAAAACAGACCGGATATACGGGAAAGTACACCGGATGTATTGTCAACCAGCAGCTGAATCACCATCTTCTGCATGGAAAAACCTCCAAATTACATCATTCCTCATTTTAAATGCATAAATATAAAAAGTCAATCAATCCTGGTCCACACATTTCGGTAACGCAAGGGTTCCGGTACGGGCCATTTCCACGATGCTGACCGAAGCCATCAGTTTAATGAATAAAGCGACTTTTTCCGGCGCCGCGCAAAGCTGGATCATCATGTTGGACTTACTCATATCCACGATCTCCGCCTTCATCATATCGCAGGTATCCAGGATCTCCCGGCGATTGCTCTTGTTATAGCGGACCTTCATAAGCAGAAGCTCCTTGCTGACGCTGTTGGGCTCCGTAAAGGTCTTCACCTTAATGACATCCAGTTTTTTATTCAGCTGTTTCTCGATCTGCTCCAGTGTTCTGTGATCACCGCTGCTGACAATGGTCATAACGGACACCGTAGGATCATCGGTTTCACCCACCGCAAGAGAATCGATATTAAAGCTTCTTCTGGCAAACAGCCCGGACACTTTACTAAGAACACCGGACTTGTTTTCTACCAGGACGGAATAGATTTTCTTCTTTTTCTCAGTCATCTCATACCCCTCCGATCACATGCCTCTGACCACTTCATCCGGTAAGATACGGCATTCCATCAGGCCGCAGCCCTTCTTTTTCAGGAATGCTTCGATCTCTTTTTTCATGTTCTTCTCGGAAGTAATCTTCTTATAATGAATGCCGTATGCCTCGGAAAGCTTCCCAAGATCCGGGCTTCCCTGAGACAGATCGATCATGGAGAATTTATCTTTATACACGAAATGCTGGTGCTCTCTTACCATACCCAGAACTTCGTTGTTCATTACAAAGATCTTAACGTCCACCTTCTCCTGCATAATGGTAGCCAGTTCCATCATACTCATCTGGAAAGCACCGTCACCGCAAACCGCAACCACCTGTCTGGAAGGATCTGCCATCTTGGCACCCATGGCGGCCGGAATGGAATACCCCATGGTTCCCATACCTCCACTGGTAAGAAAACGGCCTTTTTTCATCACATAATTGCCGCAGGACCAGATCTGGTTCTGTCCTACATCGGCCACATAGACAGCATTATCATCCAGCGCTCTGGATAACACTTCCACGAATTCACAAGGATCCACCGCATCTCCGGATTTTTTAACCAGAGCATCCGCATGGCTCTCTTTATATTCCGCAAAAGCCTTCCGGTACTCTTTTAAAGTATCCTGCCACTTTTTGGATTCTACGGTGATATCCTGATTTAACAGATCTTCCAGGATGCAAGCAACATCTCCTACAATGGGAATGGTTGCGCCAACGTTTTTACCGATCTCTGCAGGATCCACATCAATATGTACCAGCGTCTTATTATCCGCATCAAAGCCGTTCTGACTTACCGCACGGTCCGCTACACGGGCGCCGATGAACATAAGAAAATCCGATTCGTTCATGGCACGGTTGGCATAAGCCCGTCCGTTATTTCCCACCATACCGTAATAAAAAGGATGATCCGTAGGCATCACGCCAATGCCCATCATGGTAGATACAACGGGAATACCGAACTTCTCGGAAAAAGCCTGTAATTTCTCCTGTGCGCCTGCAAGAAGCACACCACCGCCGGCACAGATAATGGGCCGCTTGGCGCCGGAAAGCTGCTTGGCAACCTTCTTGATCTGCACCATATTGCCCTTTACCGTAGGCTTATAGGTACGCATGGATACCTCTTCCGGATATTTGAACTTACTGATGGTATCCTTCTGAACATCCGCAGGAATATCGATCAGAACCGGTCCTTTACGTCCCGTAGACGCAATATGGAACGCTTCCTTGAAGACTCTGGGGATATCATTTACATCCCGGATCAAATAGGAATACTTCACAAAGGACTCAACCGCACCGGTAATATCCGCTTCCTGGAACACATCGCTGCCGATCAGCTGTGTATCTACCTGACCGGTAATACAGATCAGCGGAATACTGTCTGCAAATGCCGTAGCAATACCGGTGATCAGGTTGGTGGCACCGGGGCCACTGGTCACGCAGCATACACCGGGTTTCCCGGAAATACGTGCATATCCGCTGGCTGCATGGGCCGCATTCTGTTCCGTACGGATCAGCACCGTCCGGATGTCCGTATTCAAAATACTGTTATAGAAAGGGCAAATGGCTACACCGGGATACCCGTAAACCATTTCTACACCTTCCGCTTCCAAACACTTTACAATCGCATCTGCTCCGATCATGAGCTCCTCCCACAGGTCTGTTATGAAATACCCGTCAGCCGTTCCGCAACCTTCACGGCTTCCGATGCATCCTTGGAATAGGATGCCTTGATCTCTTTGGCATATTCCGGTGTCACGCAGGCACCGCCTACCATAACCTGAATATCCGTCAGACCTCTTTCTTCCAGTTTATCCACAACCACCTTCATCTGCGGCATGGTCGTGGTCATGAGAGCTGACAGCCCGATAAGCTGTGCTCCCCTTTTCTCTGCTTCATTAATAATATCATCCGCCGGCACGTTTTTGCCCAGGTCAATGACGTTGAACCCGTCATTCCGCAGCATCAGCGCCACCAGATTCTTGCCGATATCGTGTACATCCCCTTCCACCGTTGCAATGACAATGGTGGGCATATCGTTCTTGGAAGGACCATATGCAAAATAAGGTTCCAGTGCAGCCACGCCGGCTTCCATGGTCTGTGCCCCGGTGATCAGCTGGGGCAGGAAATACACGCCCTTATCAAAGAATTCTCCCACCTGGCGAATCGCCGGCATAAGGCTTTCATCCAGGATAGATCCGGCTTTTTGCGCTTTTTCCTCCGGGGAAACGGTAAGGCTCTCCATGAAAGCCCTTATATGATCCTGCATACCGGAGGTATTACCGTTTAAGATATCTTCAAAGAAGGGACGGTAACTTTCGGGGATATTCAGCTGCGCTGCATAATCCTTCTTTTCCGAAGGCTTCGCGCTTCCGGAAGAAACCATACTTTTCTTTTTCTCGTCATACGCCGTTGCAAAAGCAACAAACTGATCCGCGCTTCCTTCCTTGTTCAGAAGAAGGTTGGCCGCATACACACTTTCCATCAGCTGATCCTGCATGGGATTGGCAATGGCCATGGTAAGGCCACTCATAATGGCCATGGACAGGAAATTGGCATTGACGCCCATTCGATCCGGCAGCCCAAAGGAAATATTGGACAGCCCGCAGATGGTCGCCAGCCCCTCTTCCGTACAGAGCCGTATGGTATCAAAGAAATCCTTACCGGCTTTTGGATTGGCACCAACAGTCGTCACCAGGCCATCCACAATGACATCTTTCTTCGTAAGACCGTATTTTTCGGCTTCCTTCAGGACGCGATGGACATTTGCCATTTTCTCTTCCGTAGTTTCCGGAATACCGCTCTCGGAAACGGGAAGCAGTAAGTAGACCGCTCCGTACTTCTTCACCAGAGGAAGCATACGATCCATCTTTTCCTGCTCTGCGGAAACGGAATTGATCAGTGCCCGTCCGGGATACCGTCGCAGGGCATCTTCCAGTACATCCGGATTGGAATTATCCAGTACCAGAGGCAGCTGCGTTACGGAAGAAACCGCTTCCGTCACCTTCCGCATCATGGACAGTTCATCGATACCGGACATCCCCACATTTACATCCAGGGCCACGGCACCTGCCGTTTCCTGTTCCTGGGCATATTGCAGTACCAGATCCAGCTTGCCTTCTTTCAATTCAGCCTGCAGTTTTTTCTTACCCGTAGGATTGATCCGCTCTCCCACCACATGGAAAGGATCCACCTTGGGAAGGATCTTTAAAACCTTACGTTCGGAGGAAAGATAGATGCCTTCTTCCGGCAGTGGCCGGTTCTTTTCTTCCAGACCGCCTAAGGTATCCTTCAAAACCCTGATATAAGCAGGATCCGAACCGCAGCAGCCTCCGATCACGGTAGCACCTGCTGCAAATACATCGATCATCTGCTTTGCAAACCCTTCCGCATCCAGATCATAGAAGCTGTTGCCTGCATCATCCACCACCGGCATGCCGGCATTGGGCTTGGCAATAATGGGAAGGTTGGAATAATCCGCCATTTTACGGATCACCGGGACCATATCGGAAGGACCGCAGGAGCAGTTGGCACCAAAGGCTGTAACCCCCAGTGCGGATAGAACCACCGCTGCAGTTGCTCCGTCCGTACCATATAAGGTGCGTCCGGTGGTATCAAAGGTTAAAGTCGCAAGGATCGGAAGTTCGGGACAAACTTCCTTGCAGGCCAGGATGGCGGCTCTCGTTTCCTGAAGACTCATCATGGTCTCCACCACCACGCCGTCCACACCGGCCTTTACCAGTGCATCAACCTGAGCGATGTAGATCTTAAGCAGTTCATCAAAATCCGTTTTACCGATAGGTGTTAAGGAAAGACCGGTCATGGTCACATCCCCCAGGACAAACCCATCCTTGCCGGCTGCCTGTCTGGACAAAGCAACCAGCTCCTCATTGATCCGGATCATATCCTTTTCCAGACCGTACTCCGCAAGCTTGATGCCATTGGCGGTAAAGGTAGGTGCATACAACGCATTGGTACCTGCCTTCACATAACTGCTTTGCAGATCCAGTACCGCTTCCGGATGCTCCAGCATCCACTTTTCAGGGCAGACGCCGCTCTTCATGCCGGCTTTCTGCATATTGGAGCCCATTGCACCATCTAAAAAGAATGCCTTACGGCTATTGATTTGCTGTTGGAGACGTATGAACTGATCAGACACTTTAACAGATCCTTCGTAAAATTAATGAAAAATAATTATCTATGATACTAGCACCGAATTGCATAAATATGCAATAATATTCACCCGGATTGCATGTAAATAATAACGGCACTTTTGTTGTTTTTTATGTGCAACTATGATAAATTTATAGGGATGTTTCAAACTAAACCAAACAAGAAGTGGTGTATTTACGTGAAATCCTTATATAAATACTTATTACCAATCTTATTGATCGCCTGTAGCACCCTGTTTCTTGGCGGCTGCGGCAGCAAAGGTGATCCGGAGCTGACTGCGTTCAAGGAAACCATGAATACCTTCTTTGAGGATGCTGCATCCATTGATTCTCAGTTGAATGCCTTAGATCCCAACGAAGAAGGTGCCATCGATCAGATGCTGGCTCTTTTGGATGAGCTGAATGAGAAATGTCAGGCTCTCTCCGAGATCGAGGTTCCGGAAGAATTCTCCAACGTCAGTGCTTATACCGAAAGTATTAATTTCAATATGTCACACGCCGTTGAGAAATACCATGAAGCCTTCAGCAACGATGCCTACAATGAGAATATCAAGGACGTTGCCGATGAGTATTATGCCAGAGCCAACGGACGTATCCATGATATGATCCTTCTGCTCCACGGCGAGATCCCTACCGGTGAAGATGTGATCTATACCACCGAAGCGGACGAGACCAATTAACACAAAACCGATAAAAACCCGGCATTTTCGCACATACAGGTCTTATAAAGATTGCGGCTTATAAAGTCGCAATCTTTTTTTAGTCTCGATTCTCCTTAAGAACGACGGTTCCGTCCTTCTTAAAGATACTGTTCTCGGGAACAAAACCTCTTACCATGGAGGTAGGATATACATTGGAATTCTTACCGATGACCGTACCGGGATTCATAACCGTATTGCAGCCTACTTCTACATGGTCGCCCAGCATAGCGCCCATTTTCTTAAGACCGGTCTCAATCTTCTCATCTCTCACATGGATCACTACATGCTTCTTATCGCTCTTCACGTTGGAAGTGATGGAACCTGCCCCCATGTGTGCCTTATACCCTAAGATGGAATCGCCTACATAGTTGTAATGCGGAACCTGCACCTTATTAAACAGGATCACGTTCTTAAGTTCCGTGGAATTACCAACAACGGCTCCCTTGCCCACAATGGCCTTACCGCGGATAAAAGCACAGTGACGCACTTCCGCATCCTCATCAATGATACAGGGGCCGTTAATATAAGCAGTAGGATAAACGTTGGCGCTTTTGGCGATCCAGACATGTTCTTTCACTTCCTGGAACTTATCCTTAGGAAGGGATTTCCCCAGTTCCACAATAAAATCTTCGATCCCTGCCAAAGCTTCCCAGGGATATACGAATTTGGACAGGTAATCTGCCGCAATGGTCTCCTCCAGTGTGTAGAGATTTTGGATCTGTAATTCTTCCATATCGTGAATATTCATTTATTTCTTGCCTTTCTTATAGTACCCGGCAGCCTTAACAAACAGCGGCCGTAAGGTACTTTGATTATTTAATCCCTTCACTGCGTTGGTCCGTCTGGACACGTAGTCATTTAATTTGGTGCGGTATTCATCCGACGGAATGGATCCGTCCGCCACACCGGTCAGCCCCTTCTCCCAGGAAGCCGTAAGTCTGGGATCCAGCATAGGTTTAATGGAGCTGTTAACGATCTCATACACCACTTCTCCCATAAGAGTAGGCGTAATGATCTGGGTCTTATCGTTCAGGTTCAGATATTCGATCTTCACCAGTTTATTCAGGATCTCTGCTCGGGTAGCCGAAGTACCGATACCGCTTCCCTTGATCTGTTCCCGCAGTTCCTCATCTTCAATAAACTGCCCCGCATTTTCCATAGTCAGGATCAGTGCGCCGGAATTATAACGTTTGGGAGGAGAAGTCTCACCCTCTTTCACCGTAAATTCCTTCAGTGGGATCTCCATGCCTTTCTTAAGCTCGGACAGCTTCTTCAGCATCTCTTCATCACAGGCGGTATCTTCTTCCTCTGCCTGATTTTTATCTTCACCGGACGCTTCGGGATCCGCAGACTGCGCAGCTTTGTTATCCGCAGGCTTTGCAGTACTATCATTCTTATCCTTAAAGAACGAATAATGCATGGCCGCCAGATATCCTTCTTCCGATAGTACCTTGAAGGAACTGAAGAACTTCTCAATGTTTTCCTTACCGGTTTCGTCCGCCATAAGCGGAAGCTCCGTCACCAGAGACACCTTCTGATAAATGGCAGGCTTAAAGAAGATGGCCAGAAATCTGCGACAGATCAGTTCATATACCTTCTGATGAATGGGGCGCAGACTCTTCAGGTTCTGAAAGCCCTGACCCGTAGGAATGATGGCATAGTGATCCGTGATCTGCTTATCGTTAACATACTTGGTCCTGGCAATGGTCTTATAACTTTCCCCTGCCAGTACCTCTTTGGCAATATCCGCTACCGGTGCGTAATTCCGAAGGCCGCCGATGTTATTTGCGATCACCTTGGCAACTGCTGTGGACAGCACTCTGGCATCGGTTCTGGGATAAGTAACCAGCTTCTTTTCATACAGTTCCTGGATCACCTGCAACGTATCTGCCGGGGAGATCTTGAAGAACTTGGAACAATCATTCTGTGCTTCCGCCAGGTTATACAGAAGGGGCGGATTCTTGGTCTCTTTTTTCTTCTCAATGGAGGAAACTTTAACCAGCCGATCCTCTCCCAGGTTCTTCTCCAGGACCTCTATAAGATGATCTGCGCAGGCTCGTTCCTTAAAGCCGTTTTCTTTATATAATTCCGGAGACTGAAAATAGCGGGATGCTTCCTGTGCCTTCCATTCTCCGTCAAAAGACTTACTGCCCAGGGATAAACCTGCGATCACACGGTAGAAAGGAGTTTTTACAAAATCCCGGATCTCCCGCTCCCGGTTTACCACAATGCCCAGCACGCAGGTCATAACACGGCCCACGGCGATCACCGCCTTGTCCCGTTTCAGAAAATTCTTGACCAGATCCGAATACTTTAATGTCAGCGCCCGGGAGAAATTAATACCCATCAGGTAATCTTCCTGGGCCCGCAGATAGGCGGCTGCACTAAGATCATCGTATTCCGACAGATCCTTGGCTTCTTTGATGCCGCGCTTTATCTCTTCTTCCGTCTGAGAATCGATCCAGACTCTCTTCCGGCTTTTGCCTGTAACGCCTGCCTGCATTTCCACCAGACGGTAGATGTATTCACCCTCCCGTCCGGAGTCCGTACATACGTAAATAGTGGTCACATCTTCCCGTTTCAAAAGTTTACTGACCACTTCAAACTGCTGTGCCGCAGACTCCAGCACTTCATACCGGTACTCATCCGGAATAAAGGGCAGCGTATTTAATGACCACTTCTTCAGATTCGGATCATATTTATCCGGATAACTCATGGTCACCAAATGGCCAAAGCACCAGGACACAATAAATTTTTCATTTTCCGCAAAGCCGTTTCTGCGATCTCCCGAGGGAAATGAGGTGCTGTCTTTGGCAACCATTCCCAAGGTCTTGGCAAATTCCAGAGCAACGCTGGGCTTTTCGGCGATAAAAATACATTTACCCATAAAACGATCACCGGTTCATCTCTTTCAAAGTAACCAGCTTCAAGCCTTTCTTAACCTTTGCTTCCAATTCCAGCTGTTCGTCGAAACGCTCCTGTGAAAACAAATAAATATATTCAGGGCTGATCTTCGCCTGGCTTGCCAGGAAATTCAGCCACTCATAGTCGTCGTAATTCATCATTGGCTTATCCCAGTTACACAGGCCAATCAGGCATTCACCCTCTTTGTTCACCATGATGATATCAATGTTACCGTTCTTACCAACCCATTCCCCGCTTTCTTCACTCTTAATGGGAAGGCGGTCCAGACGATCCTGATCCTGCATGTATTCCATACAGATCTTCTTAAAGTAGAATCCCGTATAGAAACGGATCTCCTGACCGATATAACGCTGATAGAATTCCCGGTCCGTCAGACGGTTCAGATCACTCATATGCGGATACAGGAACGTAAAATAAAAATGAATGAAGGGATAATGGATCCTGTAGATACCCTTCTGCATATTGTCGTGGCCTTCGGTCTCCATGGAGAATACCTTCTCCACGATCTCCAGCTCAATCATATTTTTCAGATAAACGCTGATCTTCGCTCTGGAGAACCCGGTGGCTTCATAGATGGCGTTTAACTTGTTCGCGCCTTCGGCAATGCAGGCCAGAATCGTATTGTACACACCGGTTTCACGAAGTTCGGAGGAAACGATATCATCTGCTTTATGACGCAGAGCCCCCGTAGGAGACAGTACCAGACGGATCAGGTTCTCCTTAAAGCTCTTCTTATCATCCAGAAAGCTCCAGAGTCCGGGAAATCCGCCAAATACCGCATAGATATTCACCAGGTCCTCAAAAGAGAACCCGGTAAAATAGTCTTTCAGGCAGCTGAAGGGAAGCTCCCGGATCTTCAGAAGGCCGGCCAGTTCATAGGCCACTTCACCGATACGGCTGATCATATCATTCTCCACCCAACCGATGGAGGAAGAAATGAGCACCACCAGGATCTCCCGATTCTGCCATTTATTGTTTACAAAAGAAACCAATCGGGCCATAAAGTCCGGATCGGATTTCACAAAGTTCTGGAACTCGTCCAGAATAAGAACCTGCTTGGCAGTGGTATTCTGCAAGGCAGCTTCCAGTACGTCGGGAAGGTCGGGATACTTCAGGGTTTTGATCCCCTGATCTGCCAGTTCCAGACCCCAAAGATAAAGCTGCTCCCTGGGTGAACAGGATCTGCATTCATAGTAATAGTACGGTTTATCCTGTACAAATTCCTTCAGTAATGCAGTTTTTCCAACCATCTCCTGGCCATAGACCACCAGGATCTGGCTTCCTGCCCGATCATAAAATCGATTCAGATATTGTAATTCACTGTTTCTACCCAGCAGCATAAATAACCTTCACCCAATCTATTATTTCTTAGTAATGTAACCCAATGCTTTCAGCATCTCAGCACTTTCCACCGCACCGCCTGCAGCACCTCTTAAGGTGTTGTGAGACAGACCGATGAACTTGAAATCATACAGCTTGTCTTCACGGAGACGGCCAACGCTGACGCCCATACCGCCTTCATAATTCACATCCAGAGCGATCTGGGGACGATTATCCTCTTCCAGATACTGGATGAACTGCTTGGGAGCACTGGGAAGTCCCAGCTCCTGCGGCTTACCGGAGAACTTCACCATACGATCGATGAGTTCTTCCTTGGTAGGCTTCTTGGCAAACTTAACGAATACAGCAGCGGTATGACCGTACAGAACCGGTACACGTACGCACTGGCAATCAATGATGGGACCTTCTGCGGGAACGATGACGCCGTTCTCGATCTTACCCCAGATACGAAGGGGCTCCTTCTCACTCTTTTCTTCTTCTCCGCCGATGTAAGGAATGATATTTCCTACCATCTCGGGCCATTCGTTAAAGTTCTTACCGGCACCGGAAATTGCCTGATAAGTGGTAACAACCACTTCGGTGGGCTCAAATTCTTTCCATGCGGTAAGAACCGGTGCATAACTCTGAATGGAACAATTCGGCTTTACAGCTACAAAACCTTTGGTTGTTCCAAGACGCTTCTTCTGGAATTCAATGACTTCATAATGTTCCGGGTTGATCTCGGGAATGACCATGGGTACATCCGGTGTCCATCTGTGGGCACTGTTGTTGGAGACTACGGGAGTCTCGGTTTTTGCATAATCTTCCTCGATCTTCTTGATCTCATCCTTTGTCATATCCACAGCAGACAGAACAAAATCAACCTGGGAGGAAACTTCCTGAACATTGTTAACGTTCAGAAGCTTCATGTTCTTAACTGCTTCAGGAATAGGAGTATCCATCTTCCATCTGCCGCCTACTGCTTCTTCGTAGGTCTTTCCTTCGGAACGGGGGCTTGCTGCAACAACAGCGACCTCGAACCAGGGGTGGTTCTCAAGGATGGAGATGAATCTCTGGCCAACCATACCGGTTGCGCCTAACACACCGACTTTCAATTTTTCGCTCATAATGCTCCTCTTTTCATTGCTATATTAACCGTCTGTTTTCTGCAGATCTGTGAAATGCAGCAAGGTAAACCTGCAGGACAGCGGCTGCAACCATCATCAAATATATAAACCATTCCAATATCACAATGATTCACCGGTTACGGAATATGTCTGAAATCCAATCGTGTTTCCGTTCGATTCCTGCATTGTTTCAGCCTTTACGATCCAGGTACTCCCTGCACTCCCGGATCTCTTCTTCCATGACCTGCTTACCGGGAGCTCCCTTAGTAAGGCGCTTCTCCACACAGGTTTTTAAAGAGATGGCATCAAATACGTCTGCCTCAAAATGAGGATCAAATTCCTTTAATTTCTCCAGAGACAGGTCATCAATGGCTTTCTCCTCATCGATACAAAAAAGTACCAGTCTGCCGATGATCCCATGTGCATCCCGGAACGGAACCCCTTTCATGACCAGATAATCTGCAGCATCGGTGGCATTGGTAAAGCCCTTCATGGCACTCTTTTCCATCACGTTCTTACGGAAAGTGGTAGTACGCATCATGCCGTTAAACAAAGGGATGCAGTGATTTACGGTATCGATGGCATCGAAGGTCATCTCCTTGTCTTCCTGCATATCTTTGTTATAGGCAAGGGGAATACCCTTCATGGTAGTAAGCATGCTCATTAATGCACCGTAAACACGGCCGGTCTTGCCACGGACCAGTTCTGCGATATCCGGATTCTTCTTCTGAGGCATGATGCTGCTTCCGGTAGAATACGCATCATCGATCTCCACGAAACGATACTCGTTGGAATTCCAGAGGATCATCTCTTCGGAAAAACGGGATAAATGCATCATAATAAGGGATAATGCGGATAAATACTCGATCACATAATCCCGATCGGATACGGAATCCATACTGTTACGGGTCGCACCGGAAAAGCCCAGTAAAGAGGCGGTATATTCCCGGTCCAGCGGATAGGTGGTACCGGCAAAGGCACCGGCGCCCAGCGGGGAATAATCCATACGTTTTAACAGATCCGATAAACGTTCCCGGTCTCTGCGAAACATCTCAAAATACGCTCCCATATGATGTGCCAGAGTGGTAGGCTGTGCCTTCTGTAAATGGGTAAATCCGGGCATATAGGTCTCTATATGCTCTTCCATAAGAGAAACCAGGGTTTCCAGGAGTTCCTTTAAGAGCATATCCGTCTCCTGCACCTGTTCCTTAACATATAAACGCATATCAAGCGCCACCTGATCGTTACGGCTTCTTCCGGTATGCAGCTTCTTGCCGGTATCTCCGATCCTCTCGATCAGATTGGCTTCCACAAAGCTGTGTACATCTTCATAGGCGCTGGTAATGACAAGTGATCCGTTTGCAGTATCTGCTTCGATCTCCTTAAGGCCCTTAATGATGGCATCCCTCTCTGCTTCTGTCAGGATCTTCTGCTTACAGAGCATGGTGCAATGCGCGATACTTCCTGTAATATCCTGATGGATCAGACGCTGATCAAAAAGGATGGATGCGTTAAAATCATATACTGCCTGTTCAGTTTCTTTGGTAAATCTGCCGCCCCAAAGCTGTGCCATAGGAACCTCTTTCCGATTATAACTTCATGAATGGAATGCTGTAAAAAGTCAAATCTAAATTAAATCGAAATTGCTTAGAAAAAAAGCTCTGAGAGAGTCTTTCCTCTCAGAGCCTGTCGAAAAGCTAGAGAAGGGACTTGAACCCTCGACCTACTGATTACGAATCAGTTGCGCTACCGACTGCGCTACTCTAGCGAGACAACAAACTTATTATATAGTCACAAGGCATCGAAATCAAGTCCGTAAATGCCGAATTTCTGCTATATACACTTCATTTTTTTGTGCTCAATGCTCTTTGATATGAACATCCATCTGCGGGAAGGGAATGGAAATACCGTTTTCATCCAACGTCTGCTTTACCAGCTCGGGGAAACGGTATCTGGCAGCCCAGTAATTACTGTTGGCAACAAAGAATCGAAGCACCAGATTGACGGAACTGTCTCCCAGAGAATCCACAAAAACCACCGGCTCCTGCTGTTCCGTATGAAGGATCATACCATCCTTCTCCAGCATATCAATAAGGACTTCCCTTGCCTTCTTCATATCCGCACTGTAGGAGATCCCCACGGGAATATCCAGACGTCTGTAAGGACTGACGGAATAATTGGTAAGAGAGGTATTGGCCAGATCCCCGTTGGGAAGCACCACCTGCTTTTGATCCACGGTCAGAAGCTTGGTATAAAAGATATGGATATCCGTTACGGTGCCCTCATTTCCATGGGTATCCTCTTTGATATAATCACCGATGCTGAACGGGTTCATCACCAGGATCAGAATACCGCCCACCAGATTGGCAAGACTTCCCTGCAAGGCAAGACCTACGGTCACACCGGCAGAACCAAGGATCGCCATGATGCTGGTGGCATCAATCCCTACGCCGGCTGCAATAAACAGGATCAATATTACATATCCGCCGTATTTCACAAAGGACAGGATAAAGGAACGAACATCTCGATTGGTACCCGCTTTTTCCATGGAACGCTTGATGATCCGCACCAGGAAGCGGATCAACTGCTGACCTACAAAGAAGATCACAAAGGCCAGAAGGACACGTACTCCCAGACGCAGGATCTGACTGGGAAGCTCCGTAAGGAACTTACTGATCACGCCGGGTTCCACTTCCAGAACCTCTTCCGCGGTGGTAAGAACATCCGTATTTGCTTTACTCAGTAGTATATTTGCCGTAGTATCGTTCATTTTTTAATCCTTTTTACTCTTTCCGTTCAAACACAGCCACGGAATAAGCCGCCATCTTGAT
>JAIKYN010000159.1 GCA_024683155.1 Lachnospiraceae bacterium
CGAATATAATCGTTTAATAACACCGCCTGCAGCTCCCCGTCTTCGTAGAACGGGGCAGGATCTATCCCGTTTGCCTCAAGCAGGCGGTTAAAATCCTCATCCGGAATGGAACAAAGAAGCATTCCGGTCTCGGAGAAATTCTCCTGATAATCCTTCTTTCGGTATTCTGCCTTTAATGCATCGCTTTTGGCCGGGATCACATCCGGCTGATTGGGCAGTTCCCGAAAATGATATTCCAGGAAGTGGGACACATAATAATCCTCCACTTCCGGCATCTCATCCAGGATCTGTTCCAGCATTTCCTGCTGATCCAGGGCACACCCCGCATTGATCTGGTAGGGAAGACTCCAGTCCAGGTTATTTAATTTCTGAATGGAATCGCAATAATGGGTGATCACCAGGAACATGGCCACCGATACCGCGATGGATACCGTGATCACACTTCCCTTTATTCCGTTTCGTTTAATATTCTTATATGCAAGCTCTCCCTCATATCCGAAGATCTTCCGGATCAAAGGATTGATGCGTAGTCTTCTGCGGCTCACCTTGATCACGTTGGTCTGACGCAGTGCCTCAATAGGCATCACACGGGACGCCTTCAGCGCAGGGATGAGGGCGGAGATAAAAATGGTAAGAGCAGAGATCCCCACGATAAATACCAGAGCAGGAAGCGGGATCTTCACCGGAATGTGATCCACAAAGCCCTTGGCTCCTGCGATCATGTTGGCTTCCACCATCTGTTTTCCCAGTACCGCCAGGGTAAAATAGGCCCCCAGATATCCCAGCAGGATCCCCAGCGGAATCCCGAAGATTCCCAGAATAAAGGCTTCAAAGTAAACGGAGCCTCTCTTTTGCCGTCTGGAAGCACCCACACTGGCCAGCATCCCCAGATAGCGCATCCGCTCTGCCAGGGACATGCCAAAAGCATTGTAGATCAGGATCACAGCCGTAGCCAGGATGATCAAAAGGCAGACCAGTCCCAGCGGAAGGATCGCGGAGATCCCGTTTCCATCCCAATGAATGGCAAATACACTGATCAGATATTCCGAATTCCAGCCTTCGTAGGTCAGGTTATGATCCCTTGCGATCTCTTCCAGCACCTTCAAAGCCCGCATATCCACCTTCTTTAAGCAGATATCTACCTGGTTTTCCGCAGGCAGGTAACCTTCCGCCATACAGTGCACCACATCGAATCCCTCCGTAGGTGCATTATCATGGAAAATGGCAGTCACCGTATAGGTTTCCCGGTACAACGATTCAAAGGCTTCATCGGTGCGATACGGTCCTCCCAGGGTGGATCTGCTGCCATCTGCTTCCAGGATATAGCGATTTCCCACCTCCAGCGTAATAGGATCCCCCACCTGAAGATCCAGGTCATTATCCTTCAGGAACTTCTCTTCCACGGCCACTTCCTTCTCGTTGGAAGGCAGCGCGCCGTCATAGGAACAGGTTACCCTGTTTTCAATGCGTTGCCGGTCCATGTGGGTGATATTCCCCAGCTGCAGCCGCTGCGAAACATCAGACTCTGCCCGGATCCCCGTGATGTCCAGCGTCTTGTCCAGCACCGCCACGTTGGCAATGCGCGCATCGGCTTTAAGTTCCCGGATCTGCTCCGCGGACAGGTTCTTGAGAGACGCATCCCAGTGTCCCATTTCGTGATAGGCAATGGTGCCGAAAAAGGCAAAGAAGGAAGCCACACCGGTAAGCATGGTGGTGATCAGCGCCGTAGCAGCTGCAATGCCCAGAATGGTCACAACCGTTCGCTTCTTGTTTACCTGCAAATGACGCAAGGTTAAAGTGGAGACCACATTCATCATGCCTGCACCTCCACTTTTCCGGAATCCCTGGTGATCCGGCCGTCTTCAATGGTGATCACACGGTCTGCGGAAAGTGCGATGCGCTCGTCATGGGTAATGATGATCACCGTCTGGTGATTCTCCTTGTTAAACTTCCGAAGAAGGGTGAGGATCTCCTTGCTGTTGGCCGTATCCAGGTTACCCGTCGGTTCGTCTGCCAGAAGCAGGGCCGGATGGTTCATCAACGCACGCCCGATGGACACCCTCTGCTGTTGCCCGCCGGATAACTGATTGGGCAGATGCCGCATACGGTCTGTCAATCCCAGCTTACTTACCAGATCCTTTAACAGTTCCCCATCCGGTTTTTGACCGTCCAGCAGAAGGGGCAGCGTCATATTTTCTTCCACCGTCAGGATCGGGATCAGGTTATAGAACTGATACACCAGCCCGATATGCCTTCTGCGGAAGATGGCCAGCTTTGTCTCATTTAATTTTCCGATATCCGTTCCGGAGATGATCACTTCTCCCGAAGTAGGCACGTCCACGCCTCCCAGGATATGCAGCAAGGTGGATTTACCGGAACCCGAAGGTCCCACAATGGCAACAAATTCTCCCTGCTCCACATCGAAGGATACATCCTTTAAGGCATCCACCCGGGTTTCATCTTTTCCGTATACTTTACACAGATTGTGTATCTCTAATATCTTCATACTGTCTCCCTTTCTCAAAGAATTCATTCTTTACTCTGAGAACAGGTTATCCTTTTCATCTTACGATCCGGTGACTTTTTCATTACAATTTCGTCACATTCCTATCCTTGCCCGAATTCGTGATCGCACACAACCTTCCATGGGAATGTGATCTGTTCAAACTTTGCCGGCAAACCGGATCAGATAATGGTCTTGTAAAAGCGCACATGGAACCTGGTTCCTTCCCCTTCCCTGCTTTCCACCAGAATATCGCCACTCTGGCTCTCGATCAGGGATTTTGCCAGTGCCAGGCCGATGCCTACGCTGTCCTTTCCCGCATTTTTTCCCTTATAAAACCGTTCAAAAATATGGGGCAGGTCCTCTTCCCGGATCCCGCACCCCGTATCGGAGATACAGATCTCCCGGTACAGATTGGTTTCTTCTTCGGTGATCGTAAGCATATCTCCGGCCTGCATGTGCTCGATGCAGTTTTTCACCATGTTCTGCATGGCTTCCACCGTCCAGTTCCGATCGCAGGATAGCTCCATGGATCCCCCAAATCCACTGTACCTTATGTTTTTCAGTTCCATCTGTATGGCAAAGGGCTGCATCACATCCCGCACCAGCTCTGCAGAGCCCACCGTTTCCTGCTTCATTACCAGAGTTCCCGCATCCAGCCTGGACAGCTTAAGGAGCGTCTGGATCAGCCAGTTCATCCGGTCCAGCTGCTCCGACTGGGTATGTAAGAAATCCTCCCGCTTGTCTCCGTCTTCCTCGGTCTTCAGCAGGTCATTCATCACCATCATGGACGTAAGCGGGGTCTTCAGCTGATGACTGATATCCGCCAGCGCATCCGCCAGCTGCTTCTTATCCTGCGACAGCAGTTCCTTCTGATACTTCAAGGTGGTGGTCGTCTTATAGATATTGGCCTTTAAGATGGACAGCTCGCCCTCCTTCTGATCCAGCAGATCCGGCGCAGGATCTCCTGCCAGGACCTTCTCCAGATAGTGGTTGAGCCTTTCGATGTCCGCATACCGTTTCCTTGTATATCTTACGGAAATGAGCACCACCATAACGCCCACCGCAAGCACTGCCGCTGCCGCTGCCGGCCCCAGCATTATCCCGCAGATGATGCTGACGGCAAGACTGATCCCGCATCCCCAGACGATCATTTCCACGAATTCCCGATTCTTAACCATGTTCCGTATCCTTCCCTGCTGTACGTTATTGAATACGAGCATCATGGGCATGTCCGCCACTCACACACGGCTTCCCTTGCAGACACGCCCGCGTTGCTGTTATTTTTCGATCATATATCCCAGACCACGCACGGTTTTGATGATCTGCGGGTTGCCGGGATCCTTCTCGATTTTGTCTCTCAGGCGCTTTATATATACGGTCAGTGTGTTATCGTTCACGAAGTCCCCGTCTACGTCCCACATATCTTCCAACAGCTTCGTGCGGGACAGCACATTTCCCCGGTTATTGCAGAAGGTCAACAACAAACGATATTCCAGCGCCGTCAGTTCCACGGCTTCTTCCGTACCGTCATCTCTGCGCAGCATAACCTTTGCTTCCTTCGTATATACACACAGATGTCCGATATGCAGCACATCCTCCACCGCCGGCTGATTTCCCTTTCCGGCTCTGCGCAGCACCATGCGGATCCTGGCCATCAGTTCATTGATCCGGAAGGGCTTGCAGATATAATCATCCGCTCCCATTTCCAGGCCCATGACCACATTGACTTCAGCATCACTGGCTGTCAGGAAAATGACCGGCACATCTTCTTTTCCCTGGATGTTTTTGCAAACCTCATATCCGTTGCCATCGGGCAGATTGATATCCAGGATGCACAGATCGAATTTCCCGGGCGCAAAGTGCTCCAGGGCATCCTTTACCGTGGTGACCATCTCCACCTCGAATCCTTCCTTCTCCAGGGAATATTTAAGGCCCATTCCTATGGCATCATCATCTTCCAGTAATAAAATATTCATTCCGTTATCCCCGCTTTGTGTTTTGTCCGCTTTTTATTTTATCTTTTTTGTATTTTATCTTTTTTGTATTATATCTTTTTATATTCTATCTGCTTTGTATTTTCTCTGCTTTCTGTATTTGCCACTTTGCATATGTATCCCTTACTTATTACTCTAGCGGATTATGATCTTGATTTACACTGTATCGCACATTTCTCAAGAATTCTTTAAGAAGTTACAACATATCACTTTCTCAACATAATAATGTCCCTTGGTCATTTCCTTTAACCCGCTTTGTTTTTTCATAAAAAAAGGACCCGATCCATTCATTCGAATGAATCGGGCCCTTGCTCTTACATTTTATTCTTCGCTTTCGGATTCTTCTGCATCTGCTTCTGCAGCAACTGCAACTTCTTCCGCATCATCGGAGAGGTTTAATACATCCTCATCCATGTTAGCGATGGCATCCAGATTTCCGTCGGTATTTAAGGAGGTATGGCTGTAACGCTTCATACCGGTACCTGCAGGAATCAGCTTACCTAAAATTACGTTCTCCTTCAGACCGATCAGAGGATCAACCTTGCCCTTAATCGCAGCTTCAGTCAGAACCTTGGTGGTCTCTTGGAAGGATGCAGCAGACAGGAAGGAATTGGTAGCCAGAGCAGCCTTGGTAATACCCAGCAGTACCTGTGTGCAGGTAGCAGGTGTCTTACCTTCCTTCTCCAGCTCTTCATTTGTATCCTCAAAGTCCAGAGTGCTTACCATGGAACCGGGTAAGAACTCGCTGTCTCCGGCCTCTTCTACACGAACCTTCTTCAGCATCTGGCGTACGATGACTTCGATATGCTTATCAGCGATATCAACACCCTGCAGACGATATACACGCTGAACCTCGCGCAGCAGGTAGTTCTGTACGGAATGTACACCCTTGATCTTCAGCAGATCGTGAGGATTTACGGAACCTTCGGTCAGTTCATCACCGGCTTCGATCACGGTGCCATCCAGTACCTTGATTCTGGATCCGTAAGGGATCAGATAAGCCTTGGATTCGCCGGTCTCGTCGTTGGTAACGACAACCTCACGCTTCTTCTTTGTATCCTTAATAGTGGCAGTTCCGCCGAACTCTGCGATGATCGCAAGACCCTTCGGCTTTCTTGCCTCGAAAAGCTCCTCGACACGGGGAAGACCCTGTGTAATATCATCACCCGCAACACCACCGGAGTGGAAGGTTCTCATGGTCAGCTGTGTACCGGGCTCACCGATAGACTGAGCAGCGATGATACCGACTGCTTCACCGACCTGAACCGCTTCACCGGTTGCCATGTTGGCACCGTAGCACTTCGCACAGATACCGTTGTGAGAACGGCAGGTTAAGATGGTACGGATCTTTACGGATTCTACAGGATTTCCATCCTTATCAACGCCTACGGAAAGGATCTTAGCGGCACGGCTGGGTGTGATCATGTGGTTTGCTTTAACGATCACATTGCCATCCTTGTCCATGATATCCTCACAGCTGTAACGGCCGGTGATACGATCCTTCAGGCTCTCGATGGTTTCCTTGCCATCCATGAATGCCTTAACGGTCATTCCGGGGATGTAACCTCTTGTCTCACAGCAGTCTGTCTCACGAATGATCAGTTCCTGTGAAACGTCAACCATTCTTCGGGTCAGGTAACCGGAATCGGCTGTACGCAGCGCTGTATCGGACAGACCCTTACGAGCACCGTGTGCAGACATGAAATACTCCAGTACGTCCAGACCTTCACGGAAGTTTGACTTGATGGGCAACTCGATGGTTCTACCGGTTGTATCTGCCATCAGACCACGCATACCTGCCAGCTGTTTGATCTGCTGGTTGGAACCACGCGCACCGGAGTCAGCCATCATGAAGATATTGTTATATTTATCCAGACCGGCAAGGAGGACTTCTGTCAGCTCCTTATCGGTGTCATTCCAGGTCTCAACTACTGCACGATAACGCTCTTCATCGGTGATAAGACCACGTCTGTAGTTTCGAGCGATCTGATCAACAGTTTCCTGAGCCTTCGCTAACAGTTCGGGCTTGGATGCAGGAACGGTCATATCGGAAATGGAAACGGTAATGGCGGAAATGGTGGAATACTTATAACCAATTGCCTTTACGTCATCCAGTACCTCGGCAGTCTTTCCTGCGCCGTGGGTGTTGATAACCTTCTCCAGGATCTGCTTTAACTGCTTCTTGCCGACCATGAAGTCAACTTCCAGCTTCAAAGCATTTTCCGGAACGGAACGATCTACAAATCCAAGATCCTGAGGCAGGACCTCGTTGAATAAGAATCGACCTAAGGTAGATTCGATCATGTCGGAAATAATTTCTCCGTCAGCGTTCTTCTTCTGTAAACGAACCTTGATCAGGGAATGCAGAGTAATGTCATGATTCTCGTAAGCAAGGATTGCTTCATTTACGTTCTTGAAGAACTTACCTTCGCCGACATCACCGGGTCTTTGCTGTGTCAGGTAATAAATACCAAGGACCATATCCTGAGAAGGAACAGCCACAGGACCACCATCGGAAGGCTTTAAGAGGTTGTTGGGAGAAAGCAGCATGAAGCGGCACTCTGCCTGTGCTTCCTGAGTAAGCGGAAGGTGAACAGCCATCTGATCGCCATCGAAGTCGGCGTTGAATGCGGTACAAACCAGGGGATGCAGCTTAATTGCCTTACCTTCTACAAGGATGGGCTCAAATGCCTGGATACCCAGTCTGTGAAGCGTCGGAGCACGGTTTAACATAACGGGATGCTCTTTGATAACGTCTTCCAGGACATCGAATACCTGGGTATCAAGACGCTCAACCAGCTTCTTTGCATTCTTAATATTCTGAGAAATACCACGAGCAACCAGCTCCTTCATAACGAAGGGCTTGAACAGCTCGATGGCCATCTCTTTGGGCAGACCGCACTGATAGATCTTCAGTTCAGGTCCAACAACGATAACGGAACGTCCGGAATAGTCTACACGCTTACCTAACAGGTTCTGACGGAAACGTCCGGATTTACCCTTTAACATATCGGAGAGGGACTTTAATGCTCTGTTACCGGGGCCGGTGACAGGACGTCCTCTTCTGCCGTTATCGATCAGTGCATCAACCGCTTCCTGAAGCATACGCTTCTCGTTACGAACGATAATGTCAGGAGCACCAAGCTCTAACAGTCTCTTCAGACGGTTGTTACGGTTAATGATTCTTCTGTATAAATCGTTCAGGTCGGAGGTAGCAAAACGTCCACCATCCAGCTGAACCATAGGACGAAGATCGGGAGGGATAACCGGGATGGCATCCAGGATCATCCACTCGGGACGGTTTCCGGACTCACGGAAGGACTCGATTACTTCCAGTCTCTTTACGATTCTGGCTCTCTTCTGTCCGGTGGAATCCAGAACTTCCTGATTCAGAGCTTCGCTCTGCTCATCCAGATCGATCTTCTGAAGCAGCTCTTTGATCGCTTCAGCACCCATACCAACGCGGAACTTATTTCCATAAGTTTCCCGTGCGTCCTGATATTCTTTCTCGGAAAGGATCTGCTTCTCTTCCAGATCACTCTCTCCGGGATCCAATACGATATAAGATGCAAAATACAGTACCTTCTCCAGTACACGAGGAGAAAGATCAAGGATCAGACCCATACGGCTGGGAATACCCTTGAAATACCAGATATGAGAAACAGGAGCTGCAAGCTCGATGTGTCCCATACGCTCTCTACGAACACTTGCCTTGGTTACTTCAACACCGCAGCGATCGCAGACAACACCCTTATAACGGATCTTCTTGTACTTACCGCAATGGCACTCCCAGTCTTTGCTGGGTCCAAAGATCTTTTCGCAAAAAAGTCCGTTGGGTTCGGGTTTTAACGTTCTATAGTTAATGGTTTCAGGCTTAGTAACCTCACCTCTGGACCACTCCCGGATCTTATCGGGAGAAGCAAGACCGATCTTGATCTTGTCAAAGGTTATAGGCTGATAAGCATCTTTATTTAAATCTGCTGACATCTATGGCACTCCTTCCAATGTAGATTCTCTTAGAGATTCAATAAGCAATTATTCGTCAGAACCGTCGGCATCATCATAAGCAGCATCCAGATCATCTTCTTCCGCTTCTTCTACATTGACGAGCTCGCCGTCCTCATCAAATTCCTGCTTCTGGAATCCATCCATAGGCTCTTCTTTGCGATCGGAATATCTTTCACCTTCCAAAGCATAACGGAAATCCGTAGGCTCGCCGTAATCAACAGCTTCCTTGATCTCAACTTCCGTATCATCCTCACGAAGGACACGAACATCCAGAGCCAGTGACTGAAGTTCCTTAAGGAGGACCTTAAAGGACTCAGGAATACCGGGTTCAGGGATGTTATCGCCCTTAATGATCGCTTCGTAGGTCTTAACACGTCCAATAACATCATCGGACTTAACCGTAAGGATCTCCTGAAGAGTATATGCAGCACCGTATGCTTCCAGTGCCCAAACTTCCATCTCTCCGAAACGCTGTCCACCGAACTGGGCTTTACCACCCAGAGGCTGCTGCGTTACTAAGGAGTAAGGGCCTGTAGAACGTGCATGGATCTTATCATCAACCAGATGGTGGAGCTTCAGGTAATGCATGTGACCAATGGTAACAGGTGAATCGAAGTACTCACCGGTACGTCCGTCACGAAGTCTTACCTTACCATCTCTGGAAATCGGAACGCCCTTCCAAAGTGCTCTGTGATCTCTGTGATCGGACAGATACTTCATAACTTCGGGAAGCAAGACATCCTTGTACTTCTTTTCGAAGTCGTTCCATTCCATATTTACATAATCGTTTGCCAACTCCAGAGTATCCTGGATATCGGTTTCGTTTGCACCGTCAAATACAGGAGTGGTTACATCAAATCCCAGTGCTTCAGCAGCCAGGGAAAGGTGAATCTCCAGCACCTGTCCAATGTTCATACGAGAAGGTACACCCATGGGATTCAGTACGATATCCAGAGGGCGTCCGTTGGGCAGATACGGCATATCTTCTACCGGCAGCACGCGGGAAACAACACCCTTGTTACCGTGACGACCAGCCATCTTATCACCGACGGAGATCTTTCTCTTCTGAGCAATGTAAATGCGAACCGCCTGGTTTACACCGGGAGACAGCTCATCGCCGTTCTCTCTGGTAAATACCTTGGCATCCACAACAATACCATACTCGCCGTGAGGAACCTTCAGAGAGGTATCACGAACTTCTCTTGCCTTCTCACCGAAGATCGCACGAAGCAGTCTCTCTTCAGCAGTCAGCTCGGTCTCTCCCTTAGGAGTTACCTTACCAACCAGGACATCACCGGCACGAACTTCCGCACCGATACGGATGATTCCGCGATCGTCCAGGTCTTTCAAAGCTTCATCGCCCACACCGGGAACATCACGGGTGATCTCCTCGGGTCCTAACTTGGTATCACGGGCTTCTGCTTCATATTCCTCAATATGTACAGAGGTGTACACA
>JAIKYN010000241.1 GCA_024683155.1 Lachnospiraceae bacterium
AGCTGTCCGTTACAACCGGTTACAATGATCTTCTTCATATCGTCTCTGTCAGCCTTAGCTGACACCTCCTACAAATATGATTATAAATCCCACACGATTCCGTCAGCAACCAAAGTTCTCAAATCTTAACAAAATATTACATATTTATGATATAGTTTTATTAGGATTTTACGGCAGAATGAACTTATCATCTGTCACGAAAGAGAGGATATATTTACATGAAAAAAATACAGGCATTACTCCTGTCCGGTCTGATGGCTTCCATGCTTCTTGCCGGATGCGGAAGCACTGAAGCACCTGCTGACAATGGTTCTTCCTCCGATAGCGGGATCACCGTAGAAGTGGAGACCATTCCCGTTCAGGACGCGGAAGAAACCGTAGCCGAAACAGTAACCGAAGAAACAGCCGGTGAATTATACGATGATGAGTATCCCGGCGAAGGATATGTCAGAAGTTACCTCACCAATGAATGGGTCACCGAAGATGTGTATAATCAGAGACCTTTGACCGTTATGATGCCCACCGATGCAGCCGCACAGCCTCAGTACAATATCGGAAATGCCGGTGTTCTTTACGAGTGCATGGAAGAAGGAAGCATCTCCAGACAGCTGGCTGTCATTGATGACTGGCACGAAATGGAGAAGATTGGTAATGTTCGTTCCTGCCGTCTGTATTATATCTATATGGCCAGTGAATGGGATCCCATTCTGGTTCACTTCGGTGGTGTATATTATATGCAGGACCTCATCACCCGTCCCGAGATCAACAACATCTCCGGTACCAATGAATACGGAACCGGCGGAGAAGCTCCCGGTTCAGGCGCTTTCTTCCGGAGCAGTGATAAATCCGCCCCTCACAATGCTTACACCAGTGGCGAGAAGCTGCTGAAAGCCTGTGACAGTTTAGGTTATAGCCTGACCCACCGGGATCAGTACTTTGAGCCGGATCATTTCACCTTTACTTCCGGATCTAACCCTAATACTCTGGAAGGTGCCAAGGGTGTAGATACAGCAACCAAGATCGATCTTTCCGACGTCTTCCCTGTAACCCGTTCCTATCTGGAATATGACGAAGAGACCAAGACCTATAAGAAGTATCTCCATGACAGCAAGCAGATCGATGCAGTGACCGGAGATCAGCTGACCTTCACCAATGTCATCGTTCAGTATACCGATTACTACGTACTGGATGAAAAGGGCTACCTGGATATGCATATGGTAGATTCCAAGAAGGATGGATATTACTTTACACAAGGCAAAGTGATCCCCATCACCTGGACCAAGACGGATCTGTACAGCCCTACCAAGTATTATGATATGGACGGCAATGAGCTGGTATTAAATACCGGTAAGACCTACATTGCCATCGCTCAGTCCGATACCAACGTGATTTATGAATAAAACCTATAGAATACATTATTAGATATTTCCATAAGCGGTTGTCGTAAGGCAGCCGCTTATTTTTATGTTCTACCCAAAAAGGCGAATTCTCAGTATAATAGAGGGGATGTAAATATTTTATAACGTGAGGGATTCCATGCTTTTCAATTCCTTATCATTCCTGGTATTTTTTCCCATCGTGGTGATGGTATATTTTTTGATCCCCGCGCGGATCCGTTATATTTGGTTACTGGTTGCCAGCTACTATTTTTATATGAGCTGGAATCCGGTCTATGCTCTGTTACTGCTTTTTTCTACCGGTGTCACCTATCTGTGTGCTCTCATCCTGGAACAGGTCCGGGAGGATAAAGCACTTTCCGTTGGCTGTATGTCTCTCAGCCTTATTCTGAATTTCAGCATTCTGGCCGTTTTTAAGTACTATGATTTTTTCCTGGAAAACATAAACCGGATCCTGAACCGTCTCCATCTTACCTTAGCGGCACCGGATCTGGATCTGCTGCTGCCGGTGGGTATTTCTTTTTATATCTTCCAGGCGGTGGGGTATACCGTAGATGTCTATCGGGGGGACATTCAGGCAGAGCGCAATCCGCTGCGTTACGCCCTCTTTGTTTCCTTCTTCCCCCAGTTGGTCGCAGGCCCCATCGAGCGATCCGGAAGACTGTTAAAGCAGCTGCGGGAATTAGATCACCGCAAACACATCTTTTCACCGGAGCAGATCGAATCCGGTATTCTCATTATGGTGTTCGGATATTTTCAGAAGATGGTCATTGCAGACCGTGTAGCCATCTTTGTAGACGCCATCTTTAATTCCTATATGGAACACACCGGTCTCATCCTGATACTGGCTTCCCTTGGCTTTACCCTGCAGATCTATACGGATTTTGCAGGCTATAGCAACATCGCCATCGGTGCCGCCAGGATCATGGGATTTGACCTCATGCAGAACTTTAACTGTCCCTACTTCTCTGTCTCCATTAAGGATTTCTGGAGCAGATGGCATATTTCCCTGTCCACCTGGTTCCGGGATTATCTCTATTTTCCTCTGGGCGGAAGCCGGAATGAAGGACATGTTCCGTTTCTTCGAAAGGTCCTTAAATATCGTAACATCCTCATTGTGTTCCTGCTTAGCGGTTTATGGCATGGTGCCAGCTGGCATTATGTATTCTGGGGATTTCTCCATGGGGTATATCGAGTGGTCGGAGAGATCACTCTCCCCCTTCGTGAAAAACTGGTACAGATTACCCGGATCCGGTCCGATGCTCCCTCATTTAAGGCCCTTCGTATGCTGATTACCTTTATCCTGGTGGTCATTGCCTGGGTATTTTTCCGTGCCAACCACGTTTCCGACGGGATCGATATCTTAAAGCGCGCAGTCAGTACCTTTGATCCCTGGATCCTCTCCGATGGCTCCTTATATAATTTCGGTCTGGATCTTTATGATTTCCGTGTACTGTTCCTTTCCGTCCTGATCCTGCTGATCACGTCCTGTTTTACTTACCGGAAGATATCTTTGGTCCGG
>JAIKYN010000284.1 GCA_024683155.1 Lachnospiraceae bacterium
ATCCTTTATGAACGGAAGGATCGCGAATTGTTTTGATCCTGATGTTCCGTATCTCCATACGACATACTATATCAGCGGACCATGCCGCCCCATTCTACCACCGTAAAGCCCTTTCTCTTAAGAGGCGTTACCGTAGGCTCCTTTACCGTCGTGGTGTCTCCTTCCAGATGTTCTTCAAAGAGCATCCAGATGCGCAGGATCGAATCCGGCGCAGGTGTGATGGTGATGGGCATCGCCTCTTCGCAGATGGCATTTAACTGCGGATACATGCGATAATCCACACCCTTCTCCAGATATTCATCCCAATATTCCACAAATTCCAACGCTTCCGAAGGGGTCAGGCCATAAGCTTTCAGTACGGAGAGCATCACCTGATCTCTGTCTTCTGCCGGCAGATAGAATCCCTCTTCTCTCTGGAAGTAATAGAACGGTGTCTCGCTTTCATAGAACAGATACGGGTAACTCTCACCGGAAGATGTCGTAAGGCTTCCCTCTGGTGACGCAGTGACCGTCCACTCTGCAGGATAGGAAGGGATCACTTCCGTCAGCAGCTCGGGATAAGCGAAAGTAACCGTCACATCACAGGTTTCTACGGGATACAGATAGATGACCGGCTTTCCTTCGTTGATATTTCGCTTGCCTCTCTGATTCATCTGCCCCAGTCGTTTTGCTCTGGCGGCGGCTGCTTTTTTTCTGGCTTCCTGGATTGCCTGCGATTGTTTCTTTGCATCTGAATTAAAGAAGTTTTTATTCAGATAGGCATTCATGCGACCATCCTTTTTATTTCCGTACATAATGTAAGCCAAGGTAGATTCAGGGCTGGCACCGGCTATGATATGCGCGTCTATGTGCTCCTTGTCCATTCGGATCATCATATCCGTAACCTCTAAGGGATTCCCATATTTATCCATATGAGCATTTACGCCGCTTATGATCGTTTTTGACTTGATCATCTCTTTCGACACGCCGACCATGTTTCCACCTACCTCAAACGATTTTGCAAATTCCTCATGCTTTGCAACCTTTGCCACATATTTATCAATGGTTATCGCGGCATGGGTACCGGTGATCCCATCCGCAAGCATATTCATGCTTTCGGAGTCATATCCGGTCGTACCGCCATTCAGTAATTCCTTGCCATCGGAGTACAGAGTGTATGCATCTCCCGCGCCACCGATCAGATCCCCGGCAACATTCCCCAAGGCCGGACTCTTGGTAACCTCTTTCACAATGTATTTACCGCCCTCCGAATAAACTATGCCGGAAAACGTGTTGCCGAAATTCACGGAGTTCTTCAGATCCTGCTGAATGGGCGTAGGGGGATTGGGCGAAAAGGTATCTGAGAAAAACTTTCCGATTCCGTTTACCGCATTGGTCACGCCCTGGCCGAAATTATCCAGGGGTTTTCCAATATCCTCTCCGAACACCTCCGTTGCAGTTACTTTTCCGTAATTACTATCCCCCGTATTGCCGGGCCGATTGTAAATACCCATGCTTCTTCCGGCACCCAGAGCGGTATTGGAGTCAAACCGGTCTGCACTCGCATTTGCCCGGATGGGAAAAAGAAGTGCTGCGCTGCTGATAAGCATGATACCGATCAGAACAAGTGCATGTTGTTTCTTCATATCACTGCACCTCCTTCTGCGCCAGATACCACTGTACGGCTTCCTGATTCTGATATTCCGGCAGCTCCAGTGCGCCCTTTTCTTCTGCATATGCCATCAGAGTATAAGCATCCTGCAGATTTCCTCTTTCATAACGAACAAGGGCCAGCATCAACGGGGTATACAGATTTCCGTCGTAATTGGTAGTCAGGGCCTGATACAGGTAATAATCGGCTGCCACAAACTCCCTTTGGGCAGCGGCCGCACATCCTGCACGGTAGTTAAGCAGCATGGACTCCGGATTCTTCTTAGCACCTTCCAAAAGGACCTTTCCCTCTTCCTCATAATTACCTTCCGCGTCTAAGGATGCGGCTTTATACAGGTAATAGGACGCACTGTCCTTCTCGGTCATCTGATCCAGAACGGTTCTGGCTCTTCCCGGATCGCCGGATTCTATATAAGCCCTGGCTTCCAGCAAATACAACGCATCGCTGTCTCCCAGGTCATTTCTCAGCTCCTGGACTTCGATTAATGATTTCTCCGGTTTTTCCTCTTCCAGAAGCATGCTCAGTTCATTTAATCTCTCCGCATAATGATCCACGCCAAACGGACTTACTCTCCCGCTTCCCAGAAACGCAAAGACAATGAAGCCACCTATACCGATGACATAGATCCCGTACAGGATCGGTTTTTTGATCTTTTTTGCAAAAAAGAGTCTGAGGACCAGCAAAAGGACTGCACAAAGCAGCATGAGGATCCCGGTCCATATGATCCCTTTGAATAATAGTAAACTGCTCAGTCCGATGAGAAACATCGTTCCTGCCAATATGATCATTGGTTTCGATTCCATCCTTTCTCTGCTTTATTCAGGGTTTTGCCGTAAATAGTTTTCCAGATGAACCAGCAGCGAGTTCACGTGAACGATCGTCCCATATCCATGGAAGGTTTCGCCCCAGGCCTGGTTGTAATCCCCTGCCGCCAGCTCATAGGCTTTTGTGGCCGCTTCATAAGCAGCCTTATACTGCTCTTCTTCGTCCAGAGTCTGCGCCAGGGAATACCAGACAACTGCCTGCTCCGGATCGATCTTAAGCGATTTCCGGTAATATTCAATGGCTTTCTCGTTATCGATGGCTCCACCTTCACCGCTTAAGGAGCCTCCGATGGAAGCATAACCATACAGATTTCCCAACAGATAATAGGAGCAACTCAGGTGCGGAGCCTGCTCTGCCAAAGAGAGCACCCGCTTCTCCAGATCCAGATAAGCATCCAGTTGCTCCTGTTCCTCCAGTCCATGACTCCAGAACCGGTACTGATAATCACAGTCCAGGAGTTCTGTCAGATAAGGGGACTCCTTTAGGACTGCAGTCTGCTGCGGTGTCAGGTTATAGTACAGACTGGTAAATACGTCGTCCCCAAGGGCACCTTTTTTCAGGCTCACATCCCCGTTTACCACCGTATCTGCCAGAGCCATCAGCATAGCGCCTTCATCCTGCGGTCCCG
>JAIKYN010000293.1 GCA_024683155.1 Lachnospiraceae bacterium
TTTGATATTTCCTTACACCTTGAGGTAAACCATGGCTACTTACGAAGAACTCTATGAACGGATCCTGCAGACCGGACAGGACGATGACCGGATCCGTGCAGTCACCCTGGAAGGTTCCGGTGTGACGCCCGGCGCGGTTCACGATACCTTTTCGGATTTTGATGTCACTTTTTTTGTGACGGATATCCGGGAATTTTCC
Source organism: Lachnospiraceae bacterium (assembly GCA_024683155.1). Taxonomy (GTDB): domain Bacteria; phylum Bacillota; class Clostridia; order Lachnospirales; family Lachnospiraceae; genus JAILDL01. The sequence continues at coordinate 200 of JAIKYN010000293.1, forward strand.
AAAGATCATGACTATATGAAACGCTTCGGTGACATCCTGATCCAGCAGCTTCCCGAAGATTATTATGCCCATCCCTATGATTATGAAGGACGGGAAAACTTTGCCTTTCTCACGCAGTTTAAAGACGGCAACCGCATCGATCTGACCTTTACGGATGTGTGTCATATGGAGAAGCAGCTGGAATTTAGAGAGCCCAGAAAGGTACTGATCAACAAGGATCACTTTCCTCAGCTGAAAGATATCACCACAAACGAAGCCTTCTATATCCGGAAACCTTCCGAATTCGAATTCTTCGGTACCGTAAATGAATTCCGCTGGGTGAGCAACTATGCCACCAAGGGATTGTGCCGCCATGAATTCTACTATGCCAGACGGATCATGGAAGAATACATGATGAATATGCTTCTGAAGATGCTGAACTGGAAGATCGGCCTGGAACATGATTTTCAGGTGACCACCGGTGCCAATTGCAAGTATCTGAAAAAATACCTGTCCAACGAAGAGATGCAGCGTTTTATGGGAATCTTTGCTTCCGGTGATTACGATGATATGTGGAAGAAGCTGTTTCTTATGTATGACTACTTCCACGAACTGGCGGGCTATGTGGCAGAGCACTTATATTTCCCCGAGGAACGTACCGAAGCAGAAAATGTACGGCAGTTCATGGAAGACCGCTTTCAATCTTTTTACAAAGTAGATTAAGTGTTAAAATGGAGTCACTAAAATAAGAAAAGGCGTTATATCCACAGTGGATATAACGCCTTATGTTTTATTACGGCAACTCTTATTCAAAGCGATTGTAGATGTTTGCCAGGATCGCACCGGAGATGTTATGCCATACAGAGAAAATTGCTCCGGGAACGGTTGCCATAGCCAGATCCGGGAATGCGCTTCCTGCAAGGGAGGTAGCCAGACCGGAGTTCTGCATACCGATTTCTACCGACAAAGCCTTGGTCTTGGGATTGGTCAGCTTCAGCAGCTTGCCCAGACCAAAACCGCAGGCATAACCTAACAGGTTGTGCAGGATAACCACTACGAATACGATAGCGCCGGTGGTCATGATCTTCTCAGCATTGTGAGAAACAACTGCAGCTACGATCATACAGATCGCAATAACCGAGATCATAGGCAGAACCTTTACAGCTGCCTGTGTATATTTTCCAAAGAACTTATTGATAATGAAACCAAGCGCGATAGGAATGATGACTACCTTTACGATGGAAAGGAACATGCTCAGGATGTTAACCTCTACGCTGGTACGCAGAAGCAGGTAGGTAATAGCCGGTGTCAGGAAAGGAGCCAGCAGTGTATTCACGCTGGTCATACCAACGGACAGAGCCACATCACCCTTGGACAGATATGTGATAACGTTACTGGAAGTACCGCCGGGGCAGGTTCCTACCAGAACAACGCCTGCTAAAAGAGCTGTCTCCAGGCCAAATGCTTTACCAAGGCCAAATGCCAGAAGAGGCATAATGGTGAACTGTGCAAGACATCCCAGAATGATATCCTTCGGTCTTGTAAATACCAGTTTGAAGTCTTCCAGTTTCAGTGTAAGACCCATACCGAACATAACGATCATCAGCAGGTAGTTTACCCAGCTGGTCTGTATCCAAAGAGTAGACTTGGGTACAAACAGCGATAATGCTGCGATCACCAGTACAATGACAGCCATGTACTTTCCAAAAAATCCGCTTACTTTTTCCAGTGTTTTCATTTCGATCTCCTTATGATCTTTTTATTTACCCCCACTTTCCCCATTTTAACACGTCAACGCGTTAATGCAAGTGCGTTTTTTGATTTTTGAAGACAATCTCCAAACTGGAACAACAGATCACAGGTATCCGGGAACAGATCAAATATCTTCGATCACCTTGTTCAGTGTATTTAATACATGCTTCTTGTTAAGGCTCCATTT
>JAIKYN010000327.1 GCA_024683155.1 Lachnospiraceae bacterium
CAAATTGATCGAAGGCAAGAAAATGCTGGAAGAGCTTAACAGGATCCATATCAGTATGGATGATCTGCTGTGAAGCGCTAGGAGGGAACATGGCAAAGAAAAAGATCGAAGATGAAGAGAAGACCGTAAAAGCTACCACCAGGAAGGCTTCTACTTCAAAAAAGAGCGAAGAAAAGGCAGTAGAAGAAAAGCCGGTTAAGAAGACTGCTGCTAAGAAAAAGGCGGAAGAAAAAGTCGTTGCAGAGGAAAAACCTGCAAAGAAGACTAAGAAAACGGTAAAAGCTGCAGAAGAAGTAAAGGAAGAAGCACCTGCAGCAGAAGAAAAAACCGCAAAGAAGACGAAAAAGACTGCCAAGGCTGTGAAAGAAGTAAAGGAAGAAGCACCGGCAGCAGAAGAAAAGCCTGCAAAGAAGACAAAGAAGACTTCCAAGGCTGCAGAAGAAGTAAAGGAAGAAGCACCTGCAGCAGAGGAGAAGCCCGCAAAGAAGACGAAGAAGTCTGCCAAGGCAGCTGAGAAGGCACCGGAAGAAGAGGCTCCCGCAGCAGAAGAAAAGCCTAAGAAGGGCCGCAAGAAGGCTGCCAAGAGCGAAGAAGCTCCTGCAGAAACCGAAGATACAGAGGCCGCCTCCGAAGAAGATACCGCAAAATTCGAAGAGAAGGTCAAAGAACTCATTGCCAGAGGGAAAAAGAAAAAGGGCGAGCTGGATTATCAGGAAGTAGCAGATGCCTTTTCCGATGACCAGGACGACCATTTTGATAAGGCTCTGGAATTGCTGGAGCAGAATGGCATTGATGTCCTTCAGAAGATCGAAGAGAGCGAAGAAGAGGAGATCGACGACGAAGATATCCTCCTGGATGATGAAGAAGAAGTGGACATGGAGAACATCGACCTGTCTGTTCCTGATGGTGTCAGCATCGAAGATCCGGTGCGCATGTACCTGAAGGAGATCGGTAAGGTTCCCCTTTTGTCCGCAGAAGAAGAGATCGAGCTGGCAAAGCGTATGGAAGACGGCGATGAGGAAGCCAAGAAGCGTCTGGCAGAAGCCAACCTTCGTCTGGTGGTCAGCATCGCAAAGCGTTACGTGGGCCGTGGTATGCTGTTCCTGGATCTGATCCAGGAAGGAAACCTGGGCCTCATCAAAGCGGTTGAGAAGTTCGATTATACTAAGGGTTATAAGTTCTCCACCTATGCTACCTGGTGGATCCGTCAGGCCATTACCAGAGCCATTGCGGACCAGGCAAGAACCATTCGTATCCCGGTGCATATGGTTGAGACCATCAATAAACTGATCCGCGTCAGCAGACAGTTACTGCAGGAGTTAGGCCGTGAACCGACCCCCGAAGAGATCGCTGCAGAGATGAAGATCCCTGTGGAACGTGTTCGTGATATTCTCAAGATCTCACAGGAGCCCGTTTCCCTGGAGACTCCCATCGGTGAGGAAGAAGATTCCCATCTGGGCGATTTCATTCAGGACGATAACGTTCCGGTACCTGCCGATGCCGCAGCATTTACCTTGCTGAAAGAGCAGCTGGTGGAAGTACTGGGTACACTGACAGAAAGAGAGCAGAAGGTTCTTCGTCTGCGCTTTGGTCTGGACGACGGAAGAGCAAGAACCCTGGAAGAAGTTGGTAAGGAATTCAACGTAACCAGAGAGCGTATCCGTCAGATCGAGGCAAAGGCACTGCGTAAGCTGCGTCATCCTTCTCGCAGCCGCAAGCTGAAGGACTTCCTTGACTAATGGAATTATCAAAAAGAATGCAGGCCATCGCGGATATGGTGAGCCCGAACCTTCGGGTATGCGATGTGGGATGTGACCATGCGTACATCCCCATCTACCTGCTGCAGCAGGGAATCGCACCGTCCGCCCTTGCCTGTGATGTGAAAAAAGGCCCTTTGCAGATCGCAGAGGGAAATATCCGGCAGCACGGACTGCTGGGGCAGATCAATGTCAGACTCTCTGACGGCCTCTCGGAGGTTGCATCTTCCGAAGCGGATTGTGTGATTATCGCCGGCATGGGTGGGAAACTGGAGATCCAGATCCTGACACAGTCCCTGGATAAGGTGAAGACCATGCAGGAGCTGATCCTTCAGCCACAGTCAGAGCATGAATTTGTCCGTGCCTTCTTAAGAGCAAATAACCTGCAGATCCTGCAGGAGAATATGGTGGAAGAGGATGGCAAGTATTATCAGATCATGAGAGTTGCCTACTCGGACGCAGCACAAAACCAAACACTTCCGGTGTCTCAGGAGACAGTGGATCTGTTTGGTCCTTGTCTTTTAATGGATAAGAATCCGGTGCTGGTGCGTTTTCTGCATTATAAGAAGAAGATCGCCCTGCAGATACTGGAGCAGATGGAGCGTGAAGACGCTGCAGATGCTGACAGGAAGCGGATGGAAGAGAATCTGGACCGGATCAATGAAGCACTTTCTTACGTCGAATCATAATGGGAGGTACTGATGCGTTGCGGTGATATCTGTAAAGTACTGGAAGAGTTGTCCCCCGTTTCCTTTGCGGAAGAATGGGATAATGTAGGCCTTCTGGTGGGAGATCGGAACAGAGATGTTCAGAGGATCCTCATTGCGGTGGATGCCACGGAGGATGTGATCGAACAGGCTGTGAATCTTCATGCGGACATGATCATCACTCATCATCCAATGATCTTTCGTGGGATGAAGAAGGTGGTGGAAGAGGATTTTATCGGACGAAGGGTGCTTCGCCTTGCTTCCGAAGGGATCGCTTATTATGCCATGCATACCAATTTTGATGTCATGGGAATGGCAGATGCGGCAGCCGATGAATTGAAGCTGTCGGATTCCACCGTGCTTACGGTTACTTATGAAGACGATATTTCCAAGGAGGGAATCGGCCGCGTAGGCGTTCTTCCCGAGATGATGAGCCTGGAACAGTGTGCGGAATATGTGAAGGACGTGTTCCGGGTGAGTGAAGTCAGGGTGTACGGAGATCGGGGAGATCTGGTAAAGGTAGCGGCTGTTTGTCCCGGATCCGGTAAGGATTCGCTGGAGGACGCTATAAAAGCCGGTGCCGATGTATTTATCACCGGAGATATTACCCACCATGTAGGCATTGATGCAGTGGCCCGGGGCTTATCGGTGATCGATGCCGGACACTACGGCGTTGAAAAATTATTTGTAAATTACATGCGGGATTTCCTTTCCAGGGAGATCTCCGGTGTGACCTTATATACTGCAAGAGAGCAGGAACCTTTCTGGATCGTATAAGGTTGGTTTCTGATCAATACTATGGAGGGCATCGGCTACGGCGGATGGGAAAGGACAGCTATGATTCAGTTAAAAGTACTTGTAAACGGAGAAGACATTGAACGGGAATACCCCGATAACACCACTTATAAGGAGATCGCAGAAGAGTTCCAGCCCCGGTTTGATCAGAAGATCGCCCTGGTGGAAGCAGACGGAAAGCTGCGGGAGCTTTTCAAGAGAGCGGACGGCAAGAAGGAGATCTCCTTTATCTTCTATAACGATCTCACCGGTCACCGTACCTACGTGCGCACGGCCATGATGATCCTGTTAAAGGCCATGGACGATGTTCTGGGCAATGAGATTGCCAGCACCATCCGTGTAAAATACAAGATCGGCCCTGCATATTATTGCGCAAAGGAAGATAACTTCCAGCTTACCGAGGAGCTGATCGCAAAGATCGATGCCAGAATGCAGGAGATCATTAAGGCAGACTCCAAGCTGATGAAGGCACCTTATCCGGTGGATAAGGCCATGGAGTTCTTCGAAGAGCAGCAGATGAATGACAAGCTGGAGCTGTTCCATTTCCGGAGAAGCTCTTATATCAATATCTACGATCTGGACGGCTATAAGGATTATTACTATGGCTATATGCTGCCCAGTGCAGGCTATATCGATCTGTATAAGCTGATGGCTTATGAAGATGGTTTCCTGCTGATCCTTCCTACCAGAGAGGATCCCAAGTCTCTTCCGGAGTTCAAGCCTCTGCCCAAACTTCTGGGCACATTGAAGGCTTCCGATGAGTGGGCAAGAGCCGCCGGCATTTCCACGGTTGGTGATCTGAATGCGCGGATCTGTAACGGTGGGGAAAGCGATCTGGTCCTGGTGGAAGAAGCTTCCCAGGAACGCCGTATTGCAGAGATCGCAAGAGAGGTATTCGAAAGAGAAGGCGTGAAGTTCGTTATGATCGCAGGTCCTTCTTCTTCCGGCAAGACGTCCTTTGCAAACCGTCTGTCCATTCAGCTGCGTACCTTAGGAAAATTACCTCACCTCATCAGTGTGGATGACTATTTTGTAAACAGGGATCAGACACCTAAGGATGCCAACGGCGATTATGATTTTGAGTGTCTGGAAGCCATTGATGTAAAGCAGTTTAATCAGGATATGACCGATCTGCTGAAGGGGAAGACCATTCAGATGCCTTCCTATAACTTTAAGACCGGCAAGCGGGAATATCTGGGCAATACCATGACTCTGGGCGAAGAGGATATCCTGGTCATCGAAGGCATCCACTGCCTCAATGATAAGATGAGTGAGCTGCTTCCCAAGGAAAGCAAGTTCAAGATCTACATCAGTGCCCTCACAACCCTGAATATTGACGAGCATAACCGTATCCCTACTACAGATGGCAGACTTTTGCGACGGATCGTCCGGGATGCCCGTACCAGAGGCAATTCCGCAAAACGTACTATTCAGATGTGGCCTTCTGTGCGTAACGGTGAAGAGAAGAATATCTTCCCGTATCAGGAAAGTGCGGATGCCATGTTTAATTCCAGCCTGAATTATGAGCTGGCCATTATCAAAACCTATGCAGAGCCACTGCTGTTTAATATTAGCAAGGAGGAGCCGGAATACATCGAAGCCAAGAGACTTCTGAAGTTCCTCAGCTACTTCCTGGCCATCAGCAATGACTCCATTCCCAACAACTCTCTGGCCAGAGAGTTCGTAGGCGGCAGCTGCTTCCGTGTATAAGCAGATGTGAAATTTCCATAAACTCTATGGTAAATGGAAGTTTCTTGTGCTATTAATAAGAATGCAAGTAGAACGGATGATCGCGGCAGCCTTTGGCTGGTGAGGAAAGTCCGGGCTTCGCAGGGCAGGATGCCGGATAACGTCCGGTGGAGGTGACTCCAAGGAAAGTGCAACAGAAATGAAACCGCAGCGTAAGCTGTAAGGGTGAAATGGCAGTGTAAGAGACTACCGCTTTTCTGGTAACAGGAAAGGCTGTGTAAACCCCATCCGAAGCAAGACCAAACAGAGAACCATAGATTGGCCCGATCTGTTTTCAGGTAGGTCGCTTGAAATAGTCGGCAACGGCTATTCTAGATAGATGATCGTCCAAGACATAACCCGGCTTATAGTTCTGCTTGCTCTTATATATTTTCTTTCATGATGTGTCTATGAAACTTACAAAACTCAAAGTGACAGTCGCTTTATGTGCCTGTCTGCTGCTTACTGCATGCGGTAATGAAGGGAATGTGGCAGATGTTTCCGAACCTTCAGCACTTCCGGAATCTGCGGATGCCGCTACGGATTCCGTAATATGGGAATCGGCGGATACGGATCCGGTGCTCGTTCCTGAAAATGCGGACCCGGTGAAGGATCACACATACTCTGTGGTGCAGGTAACATCGGGAGATACAGCAGGTTGTGGCGTCATTGTAAAAAGAACGGAAGAGAAACTGTGGATCGCTACAGTGGCCCACATTTTCACGGATCAGCAGGCGGAGGTGAGGATTACCTTCCCGGAAGGACAGATCGTATCCGGAAGCGTCTATATTTATGATGCGGCGCGGGATGTGGCCCTGGTCCGGACAGATCCAAAAGAGGTACCGGAAGAGAGCTATACGCTGGCGGAAGGTACTTTGCCGGATGCATCGAAAACGGATGCAACGGTTTGCGCAGGACTTACGACGGATCGTAACCTGCCGGTCATTTTGCTTGACACTTCCTTTAAAATGGAAGAGGATATAGAAGGTTTCCCTAAGGAAACAGTGATCATCGCCGCCGGTCAGATCCACCAAGGAATGAGTGGGGGCGGTCTTTTTGATGAGAGCGGCCATTTGCTGGGCATCATTTCCGGAGGGACAACAGAGGCAACCATCGTGGCTATCCCCTGGAGGATATACGAAGAGTACCTGAGCCACGTTGATTCATACCAATAAAGGATTAGCTGCTTTTTGCGGCTGGAAAGGAACATATGACAAAGATAGATATTGTTTCCGGCTTTCTGGGAGCCGGCAAGACCACACTTATTAAAAAGCTTCTCAGTGAAGCGTTAACCGGTGAGAAAGTGATCCTCATCGAAAATGAATTTGGCGAGAT
>JAIKYN010000337.1 GCA_024683155.1 Lachnospiraceae bacterium
CGCTGTCAAACCGGTCCATGATGCCGCCGTGGCCGGGGATCAGCTTCCCGTAATCTTTGATCTCAAAGTTCCGCTTGATGGCAGAAGCCGCCAGGTCTCCCACCATGGAGATCAGTCCGCCTGCTGCTGCGATCAGGGCCAGGGTCCATACCAGGTTCTGGTTAAGATCCAGGCGCTCCGTCAGGAATAATCCGTATAACGCTCCCAGTAATGCCGCACCTGCAACGCCGCCAATAGCGCCTTCTATGGATTTCTTGGGTGATAGCTTCGGTGCCATCTTATGCTTACCGATAAGCATTCCCACACAATAGGCAAAGGTATCACAACCCCAGGCACTGATAAAGATCATCCATACCAGGTACTGGCCGTGTGCCAGATTCCGGGTGAGGAAGATAAAGGAAAACATCACCGGTGCATAGATAAATGCAAAATAAGCAGGCATTACCTGCAGCGCATGGTACTTGGGATAAGCGATCACATAGACAAACATCAGGGCGATGAACGTCAGCATGATCACGGGAATGGCACTGGTCATGGTCTTGTTGAAATAAATGGCAATGTAATAGGCCACGATCCCGATGAGGATCACCACTTCCAGGGCATTGCTCTTTTCTGTCTCTCCGTGAACCTTACAAGCCTTACACAGCTCCATAAAGCCGATACAGGAGATCAGGCAGAGCACCGTGGCAAGTACCCATCCGTTCAGTAATATACAGGCGATCACCGCTGCAAGCAGCACGATCCCGCTTCCTAATCTGGTCCAGAACATACAAAAACCTCTTTCCTTCTACAGTTTTCCGAAACGGCGCTCCCGCTGTCCGTAAGCGTCAATGGCCTTCTGTAATTCCTCCGGCGTAAAGTCCGGCCAGGCCACATCCGCAAAGTAAAATTCCGAATACGCGATCTGCCACAGCAGGAAATTGGAGACTCTCTGTTCTCCGCAGGTACGGATCAGCAGGTCCGGATCGGGAATGTCCCAGGTATCCACATGATCGCAGATCACCTGCTCCGTAATATCTTCCGGCTTTAAGCTTCCGTCCGCCACACTGCCTGCCACCTTCCGAAGGGCACGGACGATGTCGTCTCTGCCTCCGTAATTCACCGCAATGGTCAGCTGCAGCCCGGTAAACTCTTTGGAATATTCCTCCAGTTCCCGGATATGATCCTGTAAAGAAGGAGACAGGGCCGTCTTATCTCCGATGATGCGTACCCGCATGTTATCCCGCTTAGCGGTCTTCATACAGCTGGCAATATAAGTATCCAGAAGCTTCATCAGGGCATCCACTTCGTCCTGGGGCCGCTTCCAGTTTTCTGTTGAAAAAGCATACATGGTGATGTAATGGATCCCCATGTTATAAGCCGCACGGCAAATGGTCTCCACATTCTTGGCACCCTGTGCATGCCCGTAATTACGGGGCATACCCTTGGCCCTGGCCCATCTTCCGTTCCCGTCCAATATGATCGCTACGTGCTGTGGAACGTTACTCATCCACGCCTCCTGTATTCTTACGAAAAGGCAGTGATCCCTCACTGCCTCTTAGTCATAGTTCTATTTTTCGGGGATCCCCGCCAAAAAACACACCTTAAACGGTCATCAGTTCCTTGGATTTTTCTTCTACCGCAAGATCTGCATCTTTTACAAACTTGTCGGTGATCTTCTGAAGTTCTGCTTCCAGTTCCTTCACAACGTCCTCGGATACTTCATCCTTGGGAAGCTTCTTGAAGGCATCGTTTCCGTCACGACGGATGTTACGGATGGCAACCTTGGCCTCCTCACCCTTCTTCTTAACTTCCTTGCTCAGTTCCTTACGACGTTCCTCGGTAAGATCCGGATATACCAGACGGATCACCTGTCCGTCATTGGTGGGAGTAATGCCGATGTCGGACATCATGATGGCCTTCTCCACTTCCTTGATCATGCTCTTCTCCCAGGGTGCGATCTGGATGATACGCGGTTCGGGAACCGATACGTTACCAACCTGCTGGATGGGAGTAGGTGTTCCGTAGTAATCCACCTTCAGTTTGTCCAGCACGTGGGGATTCGCACGACCTGCACGGATAGAAGCAAGTTCTGACTCTAAATGCTCGATCGTCTTCTGCATTTTTTCGTTGTAAATCTGTAATCTCTCGTCCATAATTCCTCTTTTCTACCCGCTACCTTATACGGTAACAATGGTTCCTGTGATTTTGCCGTTGGCAACATTTACGATGCTGTTCTCTTCGTTCAGACCGAAGACAACCATAGGCATCTTGTTATCTCTTGCTAAAATAGATGCGGTCATGTCCACTACCTGAAGGTTTTTGGCAATGACTTCATCAATACTTACTTCGTCATACTTCTTAGCGGCGGGATTGGTCCGGGGATCATCGTCATAGACGCCGTCAATGGACTTGGCCAGAAGGATGGTCTCAGCTTCAATCTCAATGGCACGGAGTACAACTCCTGTATCGGTGGAGAAATAGGGGTGTCCGGTTCCTCCCGCAAAGAAGATCACCCTGCCTTCTTCAAAGTATTCATTCACGCGATCCTTGGCAAACAGCTCTGTAAAAGCGCCTACCTGAAAAGGTGTCATAATGGCTGTCTTCATGCCCACCGAACGGAAGATCTCGGAAACATAAATACAGTTCATCACCGTTGCAAGCATACCGATCTGATCTGCTTTGGTACGGTCAATGGCATTGCTGGAACGTCCTCTCCAGAAGTTACCTCCGCCGATCACAATGCCAACCTGATGGCCTTTCTGTGTGATCTCCAATACCTGTTTTGCAACTCCCCGTACGGTTTCTTCATCAAATCCGGTCTTCTTCTCGCCGGCCAGTGCTTCTCCACTGAGCTTTAACATGATCCTGCTCATGATCTCTTCTCTCCCGATGTCTTAATCAGTTATTCTTCTTACCGCTCTTCTTGGGAACAATGTTATCGAAGAAGCTGGTAGGAGATACATCTGCATATGTCTGGGAGCAAAGACCTTCGATGACTGCACCGTTGTTGATCTGTACAGACTTGGACTTGATGTTACCCATAACGATGGCCGTGGTATCTAAGATAACCGGGCCGTGTACATCGATGTCACCCTTAACAGCACCTGCGATGACAGCGCTGGTAGCAGCGATGTTACCGATGATGATGGAGTTCTGTCCGATCTTGATGGCGCCTTCGCTGATCAGTTCTCCGGTGATCTTGGCATCATCTGCAAAAATCTCAGCTGCGTGGGAATCACCTTCAATGGTTCCGGTTACATTCAGTTTTCCCTTGATATCGATGTTACCGACGAGGCCGCCGAACAGATCCAGGGAACCGTCTGCTTTCAGGTTACCTTTGATGTTCATGCCGGCGCAAATGGTGGACACTTCATCAGAACCCATCGCTCTGTGGATATCATTGCTGATCTCGCTCTTTCCGGAATAAGCCGGTACGGATTCTTCTGCTGCTGCAGGCTCTTCAGGTTCTGCTACGGGAACGGTACTGTCTACCTGATCCAGCATAGCGGTCAGATCATCTGCGGAAAGAGAAGCCTTTGCATCTTCTTCGGCAGAAGCACTTTCGCCGAAAGCGGTCTGCTGGCTTGCTTCTTCCTGTGCATCTGCAGCAGGTGCCATCTCGTCGATGGACTGATTGATATCTTCCTTTAAATCACTGAAAAATCCCATTGTTATTAATCCTCCGATAACATTATTGATTTGCTTTTCTATGTTGAACCGTTACAGAGTCATCTGTGATCGGTACAATCTCTGTGTTTTCAAGTCCCTGTATATATTCGATGATCCGGGGCAGGGCTTCCACCGTGGATCTGTGATCATAGGAATCATGCATCAATAAAATGATGTCCACGTCTTCCGGAACGGAATCGATGGAATAACGGGCCGTATAATATACATTCCCTGCGGACAGACCGCTGGCCCCGTCTCCACAACTGGCGTTCCAGTCAAAGTAAGTGATATTCTGTTCATTCAGATACTCTATGAACCGGTCCATGTTCACGGATGAAACCGTATTACTGCTTCCTCCCGGGAAGCGGTAATAATGGCTCCACACACCGGTAAGCTCATAGATATATTCCTGAAGCTTGTTTAAATCCTGTTGGAAGCTGTCTTCCGAAGCATATAACTGGCGGTAAGAATGACTGTAGGAGTGCATCCCGATGGTATGTCCTTCTTCCACGATCCTCTTATATTCCGGAACCAGCCGCTCATCCTCCTTGCCGGTAACAAAAAACGTAGCCTTCACGCCATACGTATCCAGGATCTCCAGGATCTTCTCCGTCATCAGACTGGGTCCGTCATCAAAGGTGAGGTAAACGTGGCGCAGAGTGCTTTCTGCCCCTTCCACTTCCACCGAAGGATCGATCCCCGTTCGATCGGACAGGATCACATCCCCCTGATCCGAATCGTTGATCACGGTTCCGTTGCCTGTATATTCACCGGAATAAAGTGCCTCCTGCTCCGCCTGCCGGTCCAGCATCTGTTCCAGCTCCAGGAGCTGGTCCTGAAGGGCCTGATTCTGACGGCTCAGCTGATGGGTTCTTATTCCCAGTATGATAGCGATCAGTGTAGGGATCAGGATCATGGAAAGGATCACAATGGGGATCTCTTTCTTCAGTCTCTGTACCCGTCTGGCTCTGCGTCGTTTCTCTTTCTCGGCATCCGTTAATATCTCATCTGCCATACGTTCAAAACCTTTCCACACGTGAAATCATTATATCATTCACCTTCCTTTTTTGGAAGTATGAGACGGCGGGTAGAGTCTGAAAAAACCATAAATTTTTTGGATCAGTTTTCCTTCTTGCGATTGTAGTGCCATTTAAAAACAGCACAGCCGATGATCACCGCGTAGCCAAGGAAACTGAGAAGATCGGGGAGTTCGTCGAAGAACAGCATGCCCCACAGAGCCGCAAACAGGATCTGGGTATAGTCAAAGACGGAAATGTCTTTGGCCGCCGCTTTCTTGTAGGCGGTGGTAATGCAGAACTGTCCTCCGGTGGCTGCAAGGCCTGCCATAGCCAGGCTGGCGATCTGCCAGAGAGCCATGGGTTTATATTGAAAAATAAGAAAAGGCAAAGTAAACAAACAGGAAAACAGGGAAAAGCAAAAGACGATGACCGGGGTCCGCTCTCCCATTCTTCCCAGTTTCCGTACAAAGGAATAGGCAACACCTGCGCCCAGGCCGCCGTATACACCGATGAGGCCGTATACAAACTGCATCTGGAAGGAAGGCTTGATGATAAGAAGGGCTCCCAGAAACGCCACCACTACCGTGGCCCATTCCACTTTATTGGCCATTTCCTTCAGTACAAAGACGGAAGCGATAATGGCAAAGAAGGGGGATAATTTGTTGAGCATATTGGCATCTGCCAGGTTCATCTTATCAATGGCATAGAAATTACACACAAGACCGGTGGTCCCGAAAAGACACCGCATGGCAATGGAGGGCCAGCTGGCTTTTTTGATATGAAACCCTTCGTCACTGCGAAGCAGCATTACCGTTGCCACAACAGCTGCCACCGCATTCCGGAAAAAAGCCTTCTGCATGGTAGGAAGATCTCCGGAAAACCGGACAAAAAAGGTCATCCAGGAAAAGCAGAAGCCTGCTCCGATGATAAATAAAATACCCTGACTGGTCTGTGATAATGTTTTCTTCTCGCTCATTTTACGTACCTTCTTTTCTGGTTTTTCATTCTATCTTCTATTTTTCTCTGTGTAAATACCTGTAAAAAGCCTATAATGAGAAAAGATGAGGCAGTTTGTTCTGCCCGGAAAGAGGTGTCCATGTACGCAGAATTATGGGAAAAAGCTTCCAAACGAAAGACGCTACGCATTCATTCCTTTGCTCCTTATCCGGCTTTAAAAGACCGGTCTTCCTGGCAGGCTCTGCCCAAAGACGTTACCAAAGAACTAATTTCCGAAGCGGCATCTCTGCTCCCCTATACCTATCCTTCCCTTTCCGCTGTGGATTACATGCTGTTTTCCCGCACCGGCAACCGGGTGGATTTTGAAAGCCTGTATTTTGAACGCCGTCGCAGCCTGTGCACCTTCGTTCTGGCCGAATGTGCCGAGAACAAGGGCCGCTTTACGGACGATATCATCAACGGCATCTTCTGTATCTGTGAAGAATCCGGCTGGCAGCTGCCGGCCCATAACTCCTATCTCAGGGATCATCCTCAGGAGCTCCTGCCCGATGCGGGTAGCCCGGTGCTGGACCTGTTTGCCTGTGAAACCGGCGCCCTCCTTGCCATGATCTTATATGTGATGGAGGATCAGCTGTCCGCCTTCCATCCCTTTGTCACCAAACGCATCCGGGAAGAACTGATGCGCCGGATCATAAGGCCCTACCTCACCCGCCACTTCTGGTGGATGGGCCGGGGAAAAGAGCCTATGTGCAACTGGACCACCTGGTGTACCCAGAATGTGCTGCTTACAGCCTTTAACCTGGACCTTACGGAAAAGCAGCAAAGGGACATTATCGGGAAAGCCGCAAAGAGCCTGGACTTTTTCCTGAAGGATTATGGTGTGGACGGCTGCTGCAACGAGGGGCCTCACTATTATCGCCATGCCGGCTTATGCCTCTTCGGGGCCACCGAGATCTTAAACGCTGTCACCGGCAATGTATTTGCACCGGTCTATAAGGAGCAGAAGATCTACAATCTGGCTTCCTATATTGAATATGTCCATGCTTTCGGGCCCTACTATGCCAACTTTGCGGACTCCTCTCCCTTATCGGGCAAGCGGGGCGTTCTGGAATATCTCTTCGGCAAGGCCATCGGCAATCCGTCTCTGGTATCCTTCTCCGCCGCGGATTTTGCTTCCATGGACCTTAAGGAGAAGCTGCAGCACAATGACCTGAACATCAACCTGTATCTGCGCCTGATGAACCTCTTTACCTATCAGGAAGTTCTCACCGAAGGTAAGAAACAGCTGCAGAAAGAAGCGGCTGCTTCCAAGGCACCTGCAAAGAAAGCTTCCGGTGCTTCCCGTCACATCTTCTACCCCAGCATCGGTCTGTACATTGTACGCAACGACCGCTACTATCTGGCGGTAAAGGGCGGCTGCAACGGAGACAGCCACAATCACAACGATACCGGCTCCATCATCCTGTATAAGGACGGCGCCCCTTTCCTCATTGATGTAGGCGTTGGCAGCTACACCAAACAGACCTTCTCCAAAGACCGCTATAAGATCTGGACCATGCAATCCGCATGGCATAACCTGCCCTCCTTCGGAGAGATCATGGAAATGGACGGCTCACAGTATAAAGCAAAGCTTCTGTCCTGGGACGATCACAGCATTACCCTGGATATTGCGGGAGCATACCCCAAGGAAGCCGGCCTTGCTTCCTGCATCCGTAAGGTGACCTTCCCGGTAAAGGACGGCGCACCCATTACGGTGGAAGATACCTGTACCTATAAGAGTGCTGCAGCCATGAAGGCCAATCCGCTTTCCCTGTCGCTGCTGTTCTATGACCGGGTGGAAGCAAAACAGGGCGTCATTTCCCTGTATCCTTATGAGGCTGCGGCAGATACTGCAAAGAAGGCTTCCGGCAAGGGAAGGAAGGCAGCTCCTGCTCCTCTGGGAACCGTTACCTTCGAAGAAGCCGTGACCATTACGGCCAAAGAACGGGAAATTACCGATCCCCGTCTCATGGTTGCCTGGAAGCATCCCATTACCCGGGCCACCATAAAGCCTGCGGTTAAGGGCACAAAAAAAGGAGAAACCACAGTTACCCTGCGTTTCTCCATTGAATGATCCGGATTACCTTTTAATCTGCCTGTATATGCCCGAAAAAACGGCATCATGCCAGGAAATAGATCAGGCTGACCACGACCCCCAGCAGCATTCCGAAGAATACCTGTAACGGGGAGTGTCCCACCAGTTCCTTCAGCTTCACTTCCACCGGGATATCCGGCGCACCCAGCTGTTCGAAGGTGAGCATCATGGAATTGATGACCTGGGCCTGCTTGCCGGTCTCCCGACGTACGCCCATGGCATCGTGCATGACCACGATGGCTAAGATGGCAGCCACTGCAAATACCGGTGAAGCCCAGCCTGCTGTAAAGCCTGCGGATAAGGCGACGCTGGTCACGGTGGCAGAATGAGCGGAAGGCATCCCTCCGTCTCCCATCAGACGTTCGAAGCGCAGTTCACGGTTCACGGCTGCGTAGATCACCGTCTTGATCACCTGGGCTGCAAACCAGCTGATGAGGCCTACGATCAATATATCATTTTGTAATAAAGCATTTATAATTTCCATAAGTGTCAACATTGTATCACCTTGCCCCGGAATTTGAAACAAGAAAATTTTTTCCTATTTTATTCCGCGGGGTACAATGCTATAATGTGAAACTGATATGTCGTAAGAAAGGATATCAATTGGTGAATTATGGTACAAAGCAGAACACATAACTGTAATGAACTCCGTATGGAAGATGTGGGAAAGAATGTCACCCTGGCAGGCTGGTACGAGAACATCCGTAAAGTCAGCAAGAACCTGGGCTTTTTGATCCTGCGTGATTTCTACGGCACAACCCAGATCGTCATTGAGACCGAGGAAATGATGGCGATCATCGACAGCGTCAATAAGGAGACCACCATTTCCGTAACCGGTTCCGTTCGGGAACGTTCCAGCAAGAACGCCAACCTGCCCACCGGTGATATCGAGGTAGTACCCGAGAAAATAGAGATCCTGGGCAAGTGTACACACAACGCCCTTCCTTTTGAGATCAACCAGTCCAAGGAAGCCGATGAGGACACCCGTCTTAAGTATCGTTACTTAGACCTGCGCAATCCTCTGGTAAAGCAGCGTATGGTCCTGAGAAGCCATGTAGTGGCTGACCTTCGTAAGGCCATGACCGATCTGGACTTCCTGGAGATGACCACTCCCATCCTGACCTGCTCTTCTCCGGAAGGCGCAAGAGATTATCTTGTTCCCGCAAGAAAGCATCCCGGCAAGTTCTACGCACTGCCCCAGGCTCCACAGCAGTTTAAGCAGCTGCTCATGACCTCCGGTTTTGACCGTTACTTCCAGATCGCACCTTGCTTCCGTGATGAGGATGCCCGTGGGGATCGTACCCCCGGTGAGTTCTATCAGATGGATATGGAGATGGCGTTCGCTACCCAGGACGACGTCCTTGGCGTACTGGAAAGCGTCATCGTTCCCATCTTTAAGAAATACGGTATTTATGACCGTGTAACCCCCGCACCTTTCCGTCGCATCGCTTTTAATGATGCCATGGAAAAGTACGGTTCCGATAAACCCGACCTTCGTATCGACTTAGAGATCCAGGATGCCACCGAGCTTCTTTCCGGCACCGGCTTTGGTCCCTTCGAAGGAAATGTGATCAAGGCTGTGGTTGTCTCCGACTTTACTGCAACCCGTAAGCAGATCGATCAGCTGACCGCAGATGTGGAAGTACAGACCGCTCAGAAGACCTTCTGGTTCCGTCTGGATGAAAACGGTGAACTGGTAGGCGGTATCTCCAAGTTCGTAGCACCCATGAAGGATCAGGTCATCGAGGCCCTTGGCTTAAAGCCCGGCTACTTCGTAGGTCTGGCTGCCGGTAAGAAGAGCGTGGCTCAGAAGACCGCAGGCGTTCTTCGTACCAAGTTAGGTGCTTTGTGCCCCAATCATATGGACAAGGAACAGTATCAGATGTGCTGGATCGTAGACTTCCCCATGTATGAGATCGGAGAAGAATCCGGTGAGCTGGAGTTCTGTCACAATCCCTTCTCCATGCCCAACGGTGGTCTGGAGATCCTGGAAAAGGCTGCCAATGGGGAAGTTGATCCCTTAAGCATTACCGCATTCCAGTACGATCTGGTCATCAACGGATATGAATCCGCTTCCGGTGCCGTTCGTAACCACGATCCCGAGATCATGGTCAAGGCCTTCCAGCTGGTTCGCTTAGGCGAGGACGATGTAAAAGCCAAGTTCCCGGCTATGTACAATGCATTTACCTACGGAGCTCCCCCGCATGCAGGTGCTGCTCCCGGTGTGGATCGTATGATCATGCTGCTCACCGGTGAAGAGTCCATTCGTGAAGTCATCACCTTCCCTATGAACAAGAACGCCCAGGACGTTATGATGGGTGCTCCCACCACCGTCGATCAGAAGCAGCTGGATGATGTACATATCCTCATCAACATGCCCAAGGAGAAAGAATAACCTCTCTTCCAGCGAACATAGCGATTTCCGCACGTTAGAGTGCCGCTGGGCACACAACCAAACAAAAACCCCGGATCTTACGATCCGGGGTTTATTTATGCTCTTAGGACCTGCCTTTTTCTTTCCACCATTTCCAGACGGAATAAACGGCAAAGCCTGCGCCTCCGGCCATCATGATCACGGCGAAGGCCATGAAGATACCGGACGGAACTTCTTTGATCAGTTCCCCTTTCAGAAGGGAATAGCCAAGGTATACCAGATAGCCGCTGACGATGATCCGCAGTACTACCTTAACGGATTCCTTGTTGTTGTCTGAATCCATTCTTACTCCCCCTTTGGTTCTTTTCGGTGTAAAACCTTCTGTCTTATCATGACTTACCGGTCTTGTGATTACTTACTACATCGAATACAACCGCTGCCAGAAGAACGGCACCTTTGACTACATACTGCCACTGATCGGACAGACCATAGATGGACATACCCTGGTTGATAACACCCAGTAAGATCGCACCGACCATGATGCCGGGAACCGTACCGGATCCGCCGTATGCGGAAGCACCACCGATGAAGCAGGATGCAATGGCATCCATCTCGTAGGACTGACCCATGGAACCATCTACGGAACCGATACGGGCGCCCATGAGAAGTCCGGACAGACCTGCCAGGAAGCTCATGAGGAAGTATGCTACAAAGTATACTTTACGAGGATCAATACCGGAAAGCTTGGTTGCTTTCTCATTACCACCTACTGCATAGAAGTAACGGCCAAATACAGTGGAGGAAGTAAGGAATGCAAAGATCAGGACAACTGCCAGAATCCAGATCAGCATAACGGGAACGCCCTTGTACTGCATTAACTTAATGGAATACAGAATGATCAATGCATCGATGATCACCAGCTTCACGATCATGGAACTGAAGGAGCCGGTGGGATAACCGTTCTTGATCTGCTTTCTGCGGGTGGTAAAGAACAGCATTGCTACCACGATGGCTACGATGATACCGATGATCAGTGCCGATACGCAGTTCTTGTTTTCATCCAGTCCGGGGATCTGGATGTAAGAAGTAAACAGGTTCAGGAAACTCTCATTGGAGATACTGATGGTCTTGGAGTTCAGTACAACACGGGCAAGACCTCTGAATAAGAACATACCTGCCAGTGTACAGATGAAAGGCGGGATATGTACATAACCGATAAGGTAACCCTGCCAGATACCGATAATGGCGGATACCAGCAGTGATACGATGATGGCTACCGGTGCGGAGAATCCGCTGCTTAACAGCTTTGCGGATAACGCTGCGGATAAACAAAGGGTAGAACCAATGGAAAGGTCTACGTTACCACCAGTCAGGATACAGAGCAACATACCGCAGGCCATAACCAATACGTATGCGTTCTGTAATAACAGGTTGGACACGTTCTGTGCCAGTACCAGTCGCTGCTCGGTAAGGATCGTAAAGAAGATGAATACGATCACCAGCGCAATGACCATGGTATATTTCTTGATAAAAGCTTTCAAATCTTGACTTTTCATGCCTATGCCTCCTTCGCTTCTTTCTTGTCGGAAGAAAGAATCGCGCTCATGATTTTTTCCTGTGTTGCTTCTTCTCTTGTAAATTCGCCGACCATCTCGCCTTCGTTCATTACATAGATCCGATCACACATTCCTAACAGCTCCGGTAACTCGGAGGAAATCATAACCACCGCTTTACCCTGAGCCACCATATCGTTCATGATACAGTAGATCTCATATTTTGCGCCTACATCAATACCTCTGGTAGGCTCGTCCAGGATCAGTACATCCGGCTCCGCAAACATCCACTTACTAAGCAGAACCTTCTGCTGATTACCACCGGATAAGTTTCCTACCAGCTGCTGAATGCTGGGAGTCTTAGTCTTCATGGCTTTGGCGAACTCTTCTGCCGCCCTGTTTTCAGCCTGTACGTCAATGATACCGTTATTGCTTACCTTTTCCAGCTTTGCCATGGTGGTGTTCCAGGCGATAGAGTCGGACAATACCAGTCCGTTAACCTTACGGTCCTCGGTGGCGTATGCCAGACCATGCTGGATGGCATCATGCTCGTTCTTTAAGTGAACCTCTTTTCCGCCAATGAATTCCTGGCCGGTGATCTTGCTGCCGTAGCTCTTTCCGAACAGGCTCATGGCAAGCTCCGTACGTCCTGCACCCTGCAGTCCGGAGAATCCTACGATCTCACCTTTGTTAACATGGAAGGAAATATCGTGGTCCACGCATTTTTCTGTATAAACCGGATGATATACCGTCCAGTTTCTTGCTTCGAACATAACCTCTTTTCCTACGTTATGTTCTCTGGCAGGGAAACGATTGGTCAGTTCACGGCCAACCATGCCCTTAATGATACGCTCTTCATCGATATCATGATCCGGATTGTCCATGGTCTCGATGGTAGCACCATCTCGAAGGATGGTGATCTTATCCGCACAGTATGCTACTTCGTTCAGCTTGTGGGTAATGATGATGGAAGTAAGTCCTTCCTTCTTGAAATCCAGCAGCATATCCAGCAGCATCTTTGAGTCCTCTTCATTCAAGGAGGAGGTAGGCTCATCCAGGATCAGAAGTTTTACGTTCTTGGATAACGCCTTCGCGATCTCTACCAGCTGCTGTTTACCGGTTCCAATATCTTTAATCAGGACCGTTGACTTCTCTTTCAGGCCTACACGCTGCATCTGTGTATCTGCCTGATGATATGTCTCGTCCCAATTGATTTTTCCAAATCCATTTTTCCGTTCATTTCCGAGGAACATGTTCTCGGCAATGGTTAATTCCGGAATCAGTGCCAATTCCTGGTGTATGATAACGATTCCTTTGGCTTCGGAATCGTGAATGTTGTTAAACTGACATTCCTCTCCATTATATTTAATCTGGCCGGTATACTGACCAAAGGGAATGGTACCGGAAAGTACGTTCATCAGTGTGGATTTTCCTGCCCCATTTTCTCCTACCAGCGCGTGGATCTCCCCACGTTCTACCTGCAGATTAACATTGTCCAAAGCTTTTACACCGGGATAAAGCTTTGTGATCTCTTTCATTTCCAAAATGATATCTGCCAAAATCTGTCCACCTCCTGGGTTTTGTTCAGAAGTTTCGTAAACTTAATTCTCTACCTTGAAAAAAGGGCGGGACAAGTTGATGCCCCGCCCAAGCATTACAGAATCTGATCTGTCTTACTGTGCTGCCTTAGGATATCCGTTCTCCATTGTGTAATATCCTGTGTCAACCAGTTCCTTCTGGATGTTGTCCTTGGTAACTACGGTAGGAACTAACAGATAGGAAGGAATGATGCCTGTGTTGTTGTCATAGGAAGATGTATCGTATGCACAATCAAAGCTCCATCCGGACTTGCTGATCAGGTCAGCGTTAGGTGTCTCACCATTTAACAGAGCAACACCAAGATCCAGAGTAGCAACTGCCTCGTTAGCAACTGCCTTGTAAACGGTCATGGTCTGCTTTCCGTCAACGATGTTTGCCAGGTTAGCCTCATCACCATCCTGTCCGGTAATGATAACTGCGTTGGTTCCTGCATAATCGGAAGCGATTGCCTGGGTAACACCAAGTGCGGTAGAATCGTTGGAGCAAAGAGCTACATCCAGCTGAGTTCCATCAGAATAGTAGGAACCAAGGATGTTCTGGAAACGCTCCATAGCGGTAGCGGTATTCCACTGCTCAGTAGCAACCTGTGCGAAGTCGGTCTGTCCGGAAGGAACAACCAGCTTGCCAGCCTCGATGTAAGGCTTCAGTACATCGTAAGCGCCGTTGAAGAAGAATCCTGCGTTGTTATCAGCGGGATCACCAGCGGTGAACTCGATGTTGAAAGGTCCTGCTGCATTGTCAAGATCCAGGGAATCTCTTACGAATTCACCCTGTAACTTACCAACGGTGTAGTTATCGAAGGATACGTAGTAGCTAACTGCATCTGTGTTCATGATCAGACGGTCATAAGAGATAACAGGGATGTTAGCTTCTTTTGCATCTGCAAGTACCTGAGAAAGGGACTCGCCATCGATTGCTGCGATTACAAGAAGATCAACTTCATCAGCGATCAGACCTTCGATATCCTTAACCTGCTGATTGATGTTGTTATCAGAGAAAGTAAGCTGTACTTCATAGCCTTTTCCCTTGAACTGCTCCTCAAGATAAGAACCGTCACGATTCCATCTCTCAAGAGACTTGGTAGGCATCGCAATACCAACCTTCTTTGCACCGCTTCCGGAAGAAGCAGCGCCGCAGCCTGTGAGCATTGTAGCAACCATAGCTCCTACAAGTGCAAGTGCCAATAACTTCTTTTTCATATTGTACCCCCTTGTACAAATTTGTATTGTGGGCCTTCCCCCTTCCTGGAAGTTAGCCCGTTTCGTTTTGACAAGGAAAGCGTATCATAACGTTTTCTAAAAAGTGTTGTCAAAAAATAGCAAATTTTTGACAACAAAAAAGAGGCTCGAAGAAACTTCGAACCTCTGATGTCAAAAAAATGCTACCTGTGTGCTACTGTTATTCTCCCGGGGCGATGGTTCTGGGAACCTCCGTATTTTCCGCCAGATCCGCATAGACCTCATCCTTTGCGTGATACCCTCCCTCGATGATAACGCTGTCCATATTGTCACTGGTCACCGCTACGGGAACCAGTTCCACAACGGGTACATCATAGCTACCATCGTTTACCCGGTCGGTGATCTCTTCCAGGGCATCTCCCTTGGCCAGCCGCACCGCATAATAAGCGGCCTGTCTGGCTTCTTCACTGATGGATTTAAACACCGTCACCAGCTGGGTCCCCTGCACCACTCTCTGACACGCCATGAGATCGCCGTCCTGTCCCGTTAACAGCACCTGTCCTGCCAGACGCTCTTCTGCCAGGGCCTGGAAGGTCTGTGTGGCGATATCATCGTTCCCGCACATAATGGCTTTTACCTCGGGATACAGGCTAAGGCCTCCTTTTACGTATTCATAGGCCTGCGCTGCATTCCAGTTATCACACCGCTGGGTATAGACCACTTCCAGAGAAGATCCGTCAATGACTTCGTGGAAGCCTTTCTCCACACAACCTACATTGGTATCTGTAGTGGGGCCTCCGATCATGAAGATCTGCCCCCCGTCGGGAAGGGCTTTCACCAGAGCCTGTCCCATAAGTCGTCCCACTTCCTCGTTATCGAAGGAAATGTACAGATCACAGTTGCTGCTTGCCACCAGCCGGTCATAGGATATGATTTTGATCCCCTGATTTTTGGCTTCCTTCAGCACATCTGCCAGAGCGTTGCAATCCACTGCGATCACCACCAGCACGTCCACTTTCTTCTCGATGAGGTACTTGATCTGATCGATCTGCTCCTGGATATCCCCGGAAGCACACTGTACGTTTACTTCCGCCCCCAGCTCCTGGGCCGTGGATACAAATACATCCCGGTCTCTGAGCCAACGCTCTATTACAAAGGAATCGATGCTCATACCGATCTGGATCTCCGCACCGGTGGCAGATTCCTCTTCTACATGTTCCGTAACGGTCTGACCACACCCCGTCAGGGTAAAAACGACCATAAGGATGGCCATGCAAAGCGCCGCACATTTCCCTGCTGCAAAATGGATCTTCTTACGATCCCCAATATGATTCCCCATATGTAACCTCCCTTCGTTCCTGTCTTCATCTGCCCCCACAGATGCAAGAAAAATCACCCCTGCCGATACTCGGAAGGAGATACGCCCACGTACTTCTTGAAGATCCGGCTGAAATAATTGGGATCCGAGTAGCCGCACATGGAGCAGACTTCCTTGATGCTGTATTTGGGATTGGCCATATATTCCTTTGC